>CAJOQF010000055.1 GCA_905236295.1 uncultured Eubacterium sp.
GCCTGCGGAACGCCTGAGATAATTGCCATCGAAAGCTCCGAGAGGCTGTTTAAAACCGCCCACACTGCGACTGCCCTCGAGCCTCCCACATGAAAGATCACTGAGTTGAGGACAAAAAGCCTGACTGCATCGGACAGGTTTATCATCGCTTCCGGTGTACCCTTAAACAGCATTTTTTTTGTAGTCTTTAATGATGCGGTAACAACCTCCAGTTGATAGTTTGAACGCCCACGTCCAAGCATCACAAATCCGTATATACATGCTACCGTTATGGCGACAACACTCGCGATCGATGCCCCGCGCATTCCCATATTAAGCGGATAAAGCAGTATATAATCCAAAACCACATCTGTTATGACCATCACAACGGTAAGATAGGTTATATATCTTACCCTTCCCTCCAACTGAAGATAGTAGGTTGGAAGATATATAAGAATATTCGGAAGAATTCCTATCATCGTCACAAAGCTGTAATCATATACATATTCGTAAAGGTCGTTGCCCTGAATCAGAAAATCCGTTATAAATCCACAGCAGAGGAGTCCGGCAATCGTCATTATAATCCCGACCAATATCGACAAAAACAGCGCGATCTTATAAAACTTTGCTGACTCATCAAGCTTGTCCCTGCCAAGCGCCTGAGCTGAGATCACGCTCGCACCGCCCGCAATCAGCGCACCGACCGTACAGATTATAAAATATACGGGCATTGAAAGGTTCATCGCCGCAAGTCCGTCATTTCCAAGTCTTTGGGACACAAACGCGCTGTCAATCAGCGCATTTACAGTTCCTCCAAGTACAGATAGCATTATCGGAAATAGATTCTTTAAATACTCTCTTTTTAAAAATCTGTCGTCTTTATTCATATCAAAGTAGTAAGCATTTTCCTATTTTTAAATACTTCATTCAAAATTTTTTTTGTGTCACGTCCGAAAAGCGGTCCGCTTACACACTGAAGCTCATCTATCCCGCCCATAGAAAAATTGGCCTCGACCAAAACCGCTTCCCCATCATCATCAATCGCAATATCCCAGGAGATTATGCGGAAATGTCCCATAAATGGATGTGCTTTCTTTACAAGCTTTACGGCGTTACCAAGATTAGGTATTTCCATATCCGAAAAACTGTAGCCCAAATCCGGGTGTGTCTTAACAACCCTCCCATCATGAGCCAGACCAAAATCCTTAAGAGAGCCGTCCCTGTTTACTCCGCAATAGATACCTCCCTGAAAGCCATTGTCAATCCTTGAGTTACCGGTACCAATCCGCACGCAAACCGCATAAATCTTTACCTTGTCATCTGTCAAAAGTGAGACTATGCGAAGGGTGTTTACCGACTGCGGATGCAGCAGAGCCATCTTTTGATGCTGCTTGACAGGTCGCTGTATGACTATATCGGTATTGAGCCTTTTCTCCCACTTCTCGAAAGTCCTTGCCGCACTTTTTCCCGGCAAAAACTTTACTCCGAATCCACCCTCCGAGTTTGTTGCCAGCTTTATGACAACCTCATGCTCCTGCTCTAAAAGCTTTGCGACACTCTCCCTTGGGATCGGAGACAGCTCTCCGTCAAGCCATGTCTGACCGATGCGCATAGCCACAGCCTGCGGAAGCTTTATGTTGTTTAAGAGCCGGTAGTAGTAACATTTGTTGTCGAGGTAAACAGCCGCTCTCCTGTCCGAAAAATACCGGTCTATATGCATCTCGTAGAGCTCCTCCGGAATAATCTCCGGATAAAGCTTTCCCGTTCTGTGCACAGCCAGCCTGTGATAACGGTCGGTAATGTGCATGATATAGGGCTTGTAAAAGCTCCTTAAGCGTGCCTTCTCTTCCCTTGAAAGATACCGTATCCCCTTAAGATACGGCACGATAAACTGCCTGCTTAAATACATGATTGATAAATTCCAGAGGTTGTTTAACTCCGCTGTTTTCATAGCGCGACTTCCATTAAGGAGGATCGCTAAATTGTCTTTTATTATTCTAATAATCTCTGATTCCATACGTTCTATCTTATCATTACAATCAAATCATTTCAAGCACCGTCGGCGCATCGCCTCAATCATACTGTAAAAATGATTGAGACGATACGCCGGTTTTATCAGCATACATATTGAGTTCGGATACAATTACCTGTAATCCTCTCCCATAAGCTTTGAATAAAGCTTAAATCCTGTCTCGGAGTCCACCCTTCCGATGGAATCCTTCATGCCGAGAGCGGACATCATGGTTATAGCCCTGAAGCGCATAGCCTTGTTGGGGTTGAACGCGCTTGCGGTAAAGAGTATGTTGTGCACAAGATTGAGTCCGATAAACTTCGAGTGCTCGTCAAAGTTCTCAAAGCCGTATGCCCTCTGCGCGAGTTCGAAATCATCAAATTTCTTGAGCTTCTTCTCGCCGTCCTCGATACCTGCGGATGGAAGTGCCTCTTTTCTGAGTCGCTCGACTTCCTTTCCGAACGGTCCGTTCTTCTCATAGTACGTCGCGAGCATCTTTTTGTCGGAGAAAAGTCTTCCGAAGAAGTTTATCATCTGTCCAACCTCGTTTATGACGTTTCCTATGTACTGCATGACCGGAACATTCTCTATCAGTGTGTCGAGTCCGACTATATTCTGAACTCTCTCGTCCTCGTACACGTCCTTGACATATCCGAAGAGCATATTCGTAAAGTCCTCGTTCTTCGCCTGCATGGTCACGTTCGCCGACACGTCCTGAAGGAACTTGTTCCTCTCGAGCGAGCGCGCTGAGAGCTCCTTCTGCTCCTCAGTCATCTCCGCCTCAGCCTTCTGTGCCCGCTTCTCGTCCTCTGCCTCAAACCGCTTTGCGTCTTCTTTCGAATCCTTGACCACGCTCTTGTCAGCGAGAGCGTCAGCCATCTTGTAGATATTCTCGAAAGCATCACACGCGATGGTAGCTATCTGGGTCGCGGTCGCGCCGACCTTAGAAGCTCCCTCGGTTGTGTATTTGTCAAAAAGCTTTGAGAAAACGCCGTTTTCAAAGGCTTTATGCGCATAGCCCATGCCCTTGTTTAAATATCCGTTTACCTTTAATACAACATCATCATCCGGCTCTTCCTCCTCTTCCTCAGGGTTGAAGAGTCCCTTGTTCAGAACCATGTTTCTCGTCTTCGTGTCGAGCGCTGCCAAAAGAAGCATCTTGCCGTAACTGCTGTACGGAATGAC
>CAJOQF010000056.1 GCA_905236295.1 uncultured Eubacterium sp.
CATATCAATTTGCAAGTTTTGAGAGCACGCCGTTTACAAAACTCTGAGAATCATCCGTTCCGTAGAGCTTGGCAAGTTCTACCGCCTCATTTATGGCAACGCCCATCGGAACATCCTCGTCATACTGTATTTCATAGCACGCAAGACGAATAAGTGTCAGATCTACCTTTCCCATTCTGGTAGTCTTCCACCCCTCTACTTTTTCGTTAATAAAATTATCGATTTCATCTAGCTTTTCAAAAGCCGCGATGGCTTTGGTCTGAATTGCCGAGACATCTTCATCTGCAATTCCCTCTTCAGCGAGGTTGTCCGTGGCAATATCACACTGCTTTATAAGCTCGTCCCTATCCTCGTAAAAATCCGCAAGGAAGAGTATCTTAAACACTTCCTCGCGCAACTGTCTTCTTTTCATATATACCTCTACTTTTTAAGTTTCTTTAATTCAACGCTTGCAACCTTTACGTTGACTCCCGAAACCTCAAGACCTGTCATGTTTTCAACGGCTGACTTAACTCTGTCCTGAACGTTCTCGGAAACCTCCGGTATAGCGAATCCGTATCCGATATTGATCGCAATGTCGATCCTGCAGCTGTCCTGCTCAAAGACAACCCTTATACCCTTGGAAAGATTCTTCATCCCAAGTTTGCTGACAAGCTCATTTGTGATATTTCCGTTCATGGAAGTAACACCTTCGACTTCCGTTGCGGCAAGTCCGGCTATCATAGCTATAACATTAGGCGATACATGAACCTCTCCGAGTTTACCCTCTTTTATTTTTAAATTTCTCTTTTCCTCACTCATATTAATCCTCCTGTGTGATATCTGTTTTTTCAACTGTTTCCTGCGACTCTTCCGTGACCGTATCAACTACAGTCTCAGCTGTCGTTTCAATCGTCTCAGTTCCGGAATCTGTAACTTCTACCCTGCGTCCGCATCCCGCGCAAAAGATGGTTCCCGGAAGTATCGGTCTGCCGCAATCCGGGCAAAATCTCGATGGCGTCTCCATTCTCTCAAGTTTGGTTCCACAGTTTAAGCAAAAGGCTGCATCAGCTCTCACGACCTGACCGCAGTTTGGACAGTTTCTGACTTCGATACCTGCTTCGGGCTGTGGCTGAATGTCACCACTCTGCGTTCTCGCCTTTGCAGCACCCTTCATAAATGAAAATACCATCTCATCAGCATCAAACATATGCTCGACTTCATGGGTATTCTCAAGATATCTCCAATAAACCAGCGCCGCTATGGCAAACACAAGAGAGACAACTGCCGATCCGGTGATATGCAACCTGAGGATACTAAGCAGTGCTGAAAGGCTTTCATCATAGCCTATCGACATGGACGCAATAGTCCTGCTTACCATGGTCGATGCCGCCGCCGTCGCAATTATTGCTATAGTAAAATTCGCACATATTGCAATGACATACAAAATCTGAACCCTGCCCTTTTTCCTCAGGCATCCGACCACTGAGGCAACCCAAAGCAGTATGGTTGCAACAAAAATGATCACGCCGAAGATATTGTAAAGCAGCAACGTCGAGCTGGCTTTGTCCAAAGCGGATAATCCAAGGCTTTCATCATTGTAATAATCTCCTCCGAGAGTCGAACCCAGCGTTCCCGAAATGTTTTTTATTCCCTTTATCAGGGAGCGTCCGGAATTGGCCAGCTTTATTCCCTCAAACGGAGAAATCGTTCCATCCTGTATTACGTAAAGGATTCGATCGGCATGTTTTACCAGCTTATCTGCATCGGCTGCCACCGAACCAAGGATCTGGTCAACCCCGTAATAGTCTTCTCCGTAGCTCAATTCATTCTGAAGGCTGGTAAGCTCCTGTCTGGCACTGATCACTGCGCTCTGAAGCAGATAGGATTTGTCACTTGGAAAAGAAACCCAGCCTGAAAAAAAAGTAAGGAAGCTGACCAAAAGAAGCACATAAACAATACATTGTTTGATCAACCCAATCATCTTCGCACTCATCACATTCTCCCTTCAGTACCCGAACTAAGCAACGGGCGTTCCGCATTTGGTACAGAATTTTGCATTTTCTTCCAACTGTGCACCGCAATTAGAGCAAGTGGCAGGCTGTGGTTTCTCAGACATCTTGGTGCCGCAATTACTGCAAAAAACACTTGTTGTCGGAATCGGCGCACCGCAGTTAGGGCATTGAATAAGCCCCTTGATATCCGAGATTTCCCTGTTCTTTTCATCGATCTTTGCTATATTGGCTGCGATACGGTTTATCACCTCTTCCGCCTCAGCATTGTCCGAAAATAAATCTTTATTGTCATACGCAATCTGTCCGAGCTGTAAAAAAAGATTACTGTTTTCTTTCCTGATACTGTCTATATCCATATTGAGTTTTGTCACACCGGCAAAATCCCTTGTCTTTTGCATTGCCTCCTGTCCTGTCTTTGTAACTTTTTCACCCAATTCTTCAAAAAAAGCCATATGTCCCTCCTTAAGCTGATCAATGATCAACAATAACTATTGTAAACATCATTTCATTATATATCTTTAATTTGAATACTGCAACCACACGCCATTTTGTGTTCACATATTCGTTTAATATTCATACGCTGATTATATAGAAAAATGAATATTTATGCAACACAAGAAACCCCCGTATACTTTGACCAAAATGGGCAAATATGCTATAATCGGCATACTTTTATAACACGGAGATCAGCAGGTTATTTATAGCCTGTCACATAAAACAGGAGGTATCAGATGGGAGAAAAGAAATTTATGGATATCGCTCTCGATGAAGCATATGCCGGCATCAGAGCAAAAGACGGCGGTCCGTTCGGATGTGTCGTCGTAAAAGACGGTGAGGTTGTCGGCAGAGGTCACAATCGCGTTCTGCTAAAGAAGGACGCAACCTGTCACGGTGAGATGGAAGCAATCCGTGATGCCTCAAAAAATCTCGGCACGCACGACCTCTCGGGTTGTGAACTATACACGACCGCAGAGCCTTGTCCCATGTGTCTCGGCGCAATAATGTGGTCAAACATCGAACAGGTCTACTATGGCTGCACCATAAAAGACACCGACTCCATAGGATTTAGAGATGACCGCTTCTACGAATTTTTAAACGGAGAGGGAGATTTCCTTCATCTCGAATCATTTGACCGCGAGAGTTGTCTTACCTTATTCAAAGAATTCAATAACCTCGAACACGACTTATACTAAGGACAGACATATTTACGGACGGTGGATCTGAAAATTTCGATCCACCGTCCTTTTTTACTGTCCGTATCTGAGGCGTCCCTCGGCAACCGCCATCAAATGGCGTCCGTACGAGCTTCCCCCAAATTCCTTTGCAATCCTTAGAAGCATGTCTTTTTCTATCCACCCTGAAATATATGCAATCTCCTCCGGCGCAGATATTACAATTCCCTGTCTTGTCTCAATAGTCCTTACAAACTCGGATGCGTCATGCAGGCTGTCAACTGTCCCTGCATCAAGCCAGGCATAACCGCGCCCAAGCAATTCCACTCGAAGTCTCTCTTCTTTGAGATAGATCTCATTCAATGTAGTTATCTCGTACTCTCCACGCTTTGAAGGCACTATGGTTTTTGCAATGTCGGACACCCCCGACGGATAAAAATACAGTCCCGTAACTGCGTAATCGCTCTTCGGATGCGTTGGTTTCTCTTCTATCGAGGTTACTTTTCCCTCTTCGTCAAAACCCACAACTCCAAATCTTTCCGGGTCATTTACGTAGTATCCGAAGATCACTGCCTCACCATCTTCCTCAGCTGTTTTTGCGGCTTCTTTCAGCAATCTGACAAAACCGTTTCCGTAGAAAATATTATCGCCCAAAACCATCGCGCACGAGTCTTCTCCAATAAAATCCTCGCCGAGCACAAAAGCCTGAGCCAGCCCGTCCGGTGAGGGCTGCTCCTTATATTCAAATCTCACTCCAAACTGACTTCCGTCACCCAAAAGTTCTGTAAATCTGGGCAGATCAGCCGGTGTGCTTATGATAAGAATATCCCTTATTCCCGCAAGCATAAGGGTTGAAAGCGGGTAATAGATCATGGGCTTATCGTAGATTGGCAGAAGCTGTTTACTTGTCACCCTGGTAAGCGGATAGAGCCTTGTCCCGGCTCCCCCGGCGAGAATAATTCCCTTCATAACAGTCTCCAAACGATCAATACCCCACAGCAAAGTACGGGGTATTATTAATCTTATTTAAAATATCTGACTCCGGCTTCGAATATCTTCATATCCTGCTCGCCGTAAATATTGATGGCAACGCCGTCTCCTACACGCTCGGAGTGAGCCATCTTTCCGAGCACTCTTCCATCAGGGCTGGTAATTCCCTCTATAGCGCGATAAGAACCGTTCACATTCCATGCGTCGTCCATGACGATCTCGCCATCAGGATTTACATACTGTGTCGCGATCTGTCCGTTGAACTTGAGTTTTTCAAGCCACTCCGGAGTAGCTACAAATCTACCCTCTCCGTGTGATGCAGGGTTCACATATACTCCGTCAAGTTTTGCGAGAGAAAGCCACGGCGACTTATTTGATACAACCCTTGTGTAAACCATCTTTGAAATGTGGCGTCCGATCGTGTTGTATGTAAGTGTCGGTGAATCCGGCTTTCCTGTCTGTATACGTCCGTAAGGTACAAGGCCGAGTTTTATAAGTGCCTGGAATCCGTTACAGATTCCGAGTGCAAGTCCGTCTCTCTCATTTAAGAGCTTCATCACCTCATCTTTGATCTTGTCGTTTCTGAACGCTGCCGCAAAGAACTTGGCTGATCCTTCCGGCTCATCACCTGCCGAGAAACCACCCGGGAACATGATGATCTGGCTCTGGCTTATTACCTTTGCAAACTCTTCAACCGACTCCCTGATATCTTCTGCCGTAAGGTTTTTGAATACTCTGGTCTCCACATCTGCGCCCGCACGTATGAATGCTCTCGCAGAATCGTATTCACAGTTTGTACCCGGGAATACCGGAATAAACACCTTAGGCTTTGCAACCTTGTGCTTGCACACATGAACGTTCTTCTCGTCGTAGGCGTCCTCATGTACGACCACATCGTCCTCTCCCACAGTGGTAGGATATACACTCTCAAGTGTGCTTTCCCATGTATTTATTGCATCTTCAAGGTCAATGCTCTCCTCTCCAATCTCAATCTTTGAGAGATCATTGGTCTTTCCGATAACAGTGACATGATCGGCAATACCGAGCTTTGAAGCGGCATCGAGTATATCATCCTTTGAAGCCTCGCAGACTATATCTCCGATATTCGGCATAAAGAGCGATGAAAGATCAGTATTTTTATCTATTGTAAATCCGATCTTGTTTCCAAACGCCATATTTGAGAGTGCCCCCGCAACTCCCGTACCGTTTATTGCATATGCCGATGCTATGTATCCCTTATTATTCAACTCGATAAATGCGTCGTATATCTTCTTTGCAACCTCATAGTCAGGCTTGTCATACTCATCTCTGTCGATCTTAAACAGCACCAGATCAGAGCCTGCATTCTTAAACTCCGGAGTTATTACATCATCAACCTTTGCCATATCCACTGCGAAAGATACAAGAGTAGGCGGAACATCAATGTCGTTGAATGTTCCTGACATTGAATCCTTTCCTCCGATAGATGCAAGCCCAAATCCAAGCTGAGCGTCAAATGCTCCGAGCAATGCACTAAACGGCATACCCCATCTGTATGGATCCTCCGTCATCTTTCCGAAGTACTCCTGGAATGAGAAACGGATCTTTTTATAGTCACCACCGGTAGCGGTAATGCGTGCGATCGACTCGAGCACAGCATAAATTGCTCCGTGATACGGGCTCCAGCTTGAGAGATACGGATCAAATCCGTATGACATCATAGATACGGATTTTGTATTTCCCTTCGTCATCGGAACCTTAGCAACCATGCTCTGAGTCTGTGTGAGCTGGTATTTTCCGCCAAACGGCATAAGTGTGCTGGCCGCTCCGATGGATCCGTCGAAGTTTTCGACAAGACCGCGCTGAGAACAACCGTTGAGATCCGAAAGCACTGCAAGCAGGGCTTCCTTATAGTTCTTGTCAGCTATTGCCTTATTGACTTTTTCAATTGATGAACCTTTGAAGAAAGACTCTTTCTTTGCAGGAACCTTTGTGCTGACATTGGTTTCCTGATGAGCTCCGTTGGTATCGAGGAAAGCGCGGGAAAGGTTTACGATCTCTTTGCCTCTCCAGCTGAGTACAAGGCGTGGATCCTCGGTCACAACTGCAACCTTATATGCCTCAAGGTTTTCTTCCGCAGCATATCTCAGGAACTTTTCAACATTTTCAGGTGCGATCACGCAAGCCATTCTCTCCTGCGACTCTGAGATCGCAAGCTCAGTACCATCAAGTCCCGCATATTTCTTTCTGACCTCATCGAGATCTATCTGAAGTCCATCTGCGA
Organism: uncultured Eubacterium sp.; assembly: GCA_905236295.1. Taxonomy (GTDB): domain Bacteria; phylum Bacillota; class Clostridia; order Lachnospirales; family Lachnospiraceae; genus Eubacterium_C. The sequence continues at coordinate 6,420 of CAJOQF010000056.1, forward strand.
GTTCTCCTATAGCAACCGAGACTCCGCCGGCACCGAAATCGTTACACTTCTTAATAAGTTCGGAAACCTCTTCTCTTCTGAAGAGTCTCTGTAATTTTCTCTCTGTAGGAGCATTTCCCTTTTGTACCTCTGCTCCGCAGGTATCGATCGACTCTGTCGTGTGAGCCTTGGAAGAACCTGTAGCTCCGCCACATCCGTCTCGTCCTGTACGTCCGCCGAGAAGGATTATCACATCTCCCGGTTTTGGTGAGAGGCGCTTTACCGCACGTCTCGGTGCAGCAGCCATAACGGCTCCTATCTCCATACGTTTTGCGACGTATCCCGGATGATATACCTCTTTTACATATCCTGTGGCAAGTCCGATCTGGTTGCCGTATGAAGAATATCCCGAAGCAGCTCCGGTAACGATCTTCTTCTGCGGAAGCTTGCCCTCCAAAGTATCCTCCACAGATACAGTCGGGTCTGCCGCGCCCGTAACGCGCATTGCCTGATATACATAAGTTCTTCCTGAGAGCGGATCTCTTATTGCTCCTCCAAGACAGGTTGCGGCTCCACCAAAAGGCTCTATCTCTGTCGGATGATTGTGGGTCTCGTTCTTGAAATTGATAAGCCACTCCTCATCCTTGCCATCGACATCAACCGGGACAACGATGGAGCATGCATTGATCTCCTCAGACTCCTCGAGGTCGTCGAGTTTTCCGTCTTTTTTAAGTTTCTTTGTAGCCAGACAGGCAAGATCCATAAGGCAGACATACTTGTCGTCTCTGCCCTCATACATTTCATTAAATGTATCAAGATACTTGTTGTAACTGTCCATGATCGGCTCTTTATAATCGCCGTCGTCAAAGCTTATGTTCTTAAGTTCCGTAGAGAATGTGGTATGACGGCAATGGTCAGACCAATATGTATCCAAAACTCTAATCTCAGTTATAGACGGATCTCTTTTTTCCTCGTTCTTGAAATACTTCTGTATATGAAGGAAGTCCGCATACGTCATGGCAAGCGCAAGTGAATCATAGAGTTTTTTCAGTTCGGCATCCGGCATATCCTTGAATCCGTCAATGATCATAACGTCTTCCGGCTCATCATATTTGACAACGAGAGTATCCGGCTTGTCAGCCTGTGCTTCCCTCGAATCTACCGGATTGATAGTCAGAGACTTTACTTTAGCAATCTCATCTTCGGTAATATTGCCCTCGAAGGCGTAAACCGTAGCCGTCTGAATAACAGGCTCCTCATTCTCATTTATAAGCCTTACGCACTGCATAGCAGAATCAGCTCTCTGATCGAACTGTCCCGGAAGATACTCAACGGCAAACATTGCCTTGATCTTGTCGTCATTGATTTTCTCATCATAGACAGTGTCTACCGGCGGCTCCGAAAACACTGTATCAACAGCAACCCTGTATGTCTCATCCGAAACATTCTCAACATCGTATCTTACAAAGATACGCACCTTATCGACAGAATCTATCCCAAGATATCCTGTCATCTCACTCTTTAACTGTCTTGCCTTAACGGCATAGTCAGCTTTCTTTTCAACATATATACGTCTTACCATTTCGCACCTCGCATACTGTATTTTTTCGCTCCTTATACTATCTCACAAAACTCGCGCCAAGTACAGTTATTTTTTTATCCGGAAATACATTTCCTGTTACAAGAAAGCATGTTGCTTGCAACATGCTCGCGCCGAGCGCGGTTGCTGAAGGCAACATATTCCTATCGCGCGAGTGCGCATCCATA
>CAJOQF010000057.1 GCA_905236295.1 uncultured Eubacterium sp.
CACCGGCATCAAATATTTTTTCAATCAATAGTTCCTCCAATATGCTTTTTCATCCAGTCGTAATGTTTTTCATCCAAATCAGCATTTATTTGGACGAAAAATATTTGCAGAAGAATCCGCTTTTCGGCTGCCTACCCGCTCAAGGAGCACACAGCTTTCACAATTCCCGGTTTGGGGGAACATATCTACGCAGGCGATCCTCCTGGGGATGTATCCGGCGGGCTGGAGGATTGCGAGGTCGCGTGCAAGTGATGTGGGCTTACATGAAATGTAGAGCATCGAGTCCACACCGTAGTCTATGATCTTTCTGATCGCCTTTGGGTGGATGCCGTCGCGCGGCGGATCGAGGACGATGTAATCCGGTTTTTCTTTGATCTCATCTAAGACCTTCAGCACATCTCCGCTTAAAAATTCACAGTTTTCTATCCCGTTTTCTGCCGCATTTTCTCTGGCGGCAACCACAGCCTCATCGACGATTTCCACTCCTATCACCTTCTTAGCGACAGGGCTTAGAATCTGGGCGATGGTACCGGTCCCTGAATATAAGTCATAGACTGTATCTGCAAGCATTTTAGAGGAAACAGCTGCATCAACATCCTTTTCAGCTTTTCCGCCCAGTATAAACTCCCTTGCCTTCTCGTAGAGCACCTCTGCACCTTTTGAGTTGGTCTGGAAGAATGAAAATGCTGTGATCTTAAACTTAAGTCCGCATATTTCCTCATTTATATAGTCTCTGCCAAGAAGCACATCGGTTCCCTCGTTTACGACCGCATCGGAAAGAGAATCATTCTTTGTATGAAGCACGCTCGTAAGCTCACCTTCATACTTTAAAGCCGATAACATGTCAGTGTAATCACGCATCAGCTTGTCATCATTTGCTTCATCCTCGTTTTTCCATGAATATTGGGTGGTCGTCACCAGATCCACCAGTATCTCACCGGTAGCTTTCGCTTTTCTTACCAGAAGATGTCTAAGATATCCCTCATGGTTCATCTTGTGATAATAGGGCACATTTCTCTCTGTAAAGAAGTCGAGTGTCGCCCTGAGAACAGTCCTGAAATCCGCATCACAGATATTGCATTCTGACGTTGTAACCACATCATAAAAACTTCCTCTTTTGTGCATTCCGAGGGTAAGCGGTCCATCCTTTACCATATCTCCAAACGAGAATTCCATCTTATTCCTGTAATCCGAATACTGCGGACTGCCTATGATTCCTTCAAATATATCATCAAAATCAGCCACTTCATCTACCACAGGCTTTAGGAGTTTTATTATCTGTTCCCTCTTGATCTCAAGCTGCTTTTCGTAGGGGACGGATGAGTAGAGACATCCCCCACATATGCCAAAATGCTCACAAGCCGTCGCAGTCTCGATGTCCGACGGGATGCTTTCAAGCAATGTTCCCTTTGCCGTTTTATTTCTTTTCTTGGCAATTCGGACTTTGACCGTCTGCCCCGGAAGAGCATTCTTTACCTCAACCTTAAACCCGTCCTCACTAAAAAAAATTCCCTTGTTAGGGAAATCAATGTACTCAATTTTTCCTGTTATTACCTCACCTTTTTTCATCCGTATCCTCACAAAATCTATTTTTTCTTCCGGCAACTTTTCATATGATAGAAAAACGAAATTTCCTATTACATGAAAGATGACCGGTGTCTCCACCGGTCATCCCAATTAATCTCTTAGAGATCTTCGTCTACGTCATCAAAAAAGTCATCGTCAAAATCATCTGCGAAATCATCCTCGAACTCGTCGTATTTATCCGGTCTGAAATAACGATATATAAGGATTGCCGCTATTGTCACACCAGCTATGATAGCGCAGGCGATAAGCACTTTCTTAAGCTTGTCATTTTTCTTTGTAGACTCAATTATCTCTTTCATTTTGGTTTTGCTCAAAAGCTCTTCTAATTTGTTCATCGGAATAACCTCCTTATATATTTATTCGCTCACTTTTATTTAAATAATAATATCACACCTTAACCAACTTTGCAAACCCGGCAAACATTTTTTTTGTGCCCGCATCATCAAAATCAACCGTCACTTCATAATCACGTCCTCCGGATACTATTTTTACAACAGTACCCTCCTTAAACTTGACATGTCTGACGCGATCTCCGACGCCGTATCCAAGCCCTGCCCCGGCTGTGGCAGCCTCATTTTGGGCACCGGCAGTTGAAGTCTGGGGAGCCTTATACGCATCGAGCAGCGAGCCCTTGTGCGGATCGGCTTTCATCCTGCCCACATTTCTGGCAAATGAAGATGCAAACGGTTTTCTTTCGTAAGTATCGTGGGCGCGCTCATATCCTTCATCATGCACCTCTACGTCGAGTCTTGACTTTGGCACTTCCCCCGATAAGAGTTCTTCCGGAATCTCCTCGATAAAGCGCGAAACCCTGCTGTATCTGGTCTCACCGTTTATCATTCTCATTCTGGATGCCGTCAACATCAGATGGCGCTTAGCCCGGGTGATACCGACATACATCAGACGCCTCTCCTCCTCGATATCCTCTTTAGAATCGGATGTGATCGACATAAAGCTCGGGAAAAGTCCGTCCTCAAGGCCGGTAATATAAACCGTGTCAAACTCAAGTCCCTTGGAGGCATGTAATGTCATCAGAAGCACGTAATCGGAAGACTCATCCACGCTGTCGATATCGGCGATAAGCGCAACCTCCTCTAAGAACCCGTCAAGTGTAGGCTCTTCGGCGCTCTCCTCATAATCCTTAACCTTACTTAAAAGCTCCCCGATATTCTCAAGTCTCGCCTTTGACTCAGGTGTATTCTCCAGCTCGAGTTCCTTTTTATAACCGGTTGTATCGAGCATTTCCTCTACCAGGTCTTTTAGTGAGATTAGACCAAGCTTTGCCCTAAATCCCGCTATCATGGTTCCAAATGAATCGACCTTTGCGGCGGCTCTGCTCATCCCCGGAATATCCTTTACCTCATAGACCGCGTCCATGAATCCCATATCATGGGAAAGTGCATAGTCGGACAGCTTGTTTATAGTAGTCTGTCCGATCTTTCTCGCCGGAACGTTAATGATCCTTCTCGCCGCCAGATCATCTGATGAGTTGGCGATAGTCTTTAGGTAGGCGAGCACATCCTTTATCTCTTTTCTGGAGTAGAAATTCACTCCGCCCACTATCTTATATGGAATATTTCTGGAGATAAATCTCTCCTCAATAAGTCTCGACTGCGCATTTGTGCGGTACAGTATTGCAAAATCGTTGTACGCCTTTTCCTTCTCTTTTGTCTTTAACGCGATATCCCGCGCTATGAAATCCGCCTCTTCATTGGCATTGTCAAACTGCCTGAAGAAAATTTTCTCCTCTGAGGGGACATCCGACCAAAGTGTTTTACCTTTCCTTCCCTTATTGTTCTTTATCACATTGTTGGCAGCGTCAAGTATACCTTTAGTGGAGCGATAATTCTGCTCCAGTTTTACGATCTTTGCATTCTGATAAGTCTTCTCAAAGTCAAGAATATTTCGAATGTCCGCTCCTCTGAATCGGTAAATAGACTGATCGTCATCACCGACTACGCAGAGATTTTTGTACTTGTCGGCGAGAAGCCTTACAAGCTCAAACTGCGCGCGGTTTGTATCCTGATACTCATCAACATTTATATACTTGAATCGTTCCTGATAAATCTCAAGTACAGATGGCTGCGCCCTAAAAAGCTCTACCGTCTTGACTATAAGATCATCGAAATCAAACGCATTGTTCTTCCTTAATACGGATTGATACTCCTCGTATACCGAAGCCTGAATGCGGCTCGGATAATCTCCCGCCGACATTGAAAATTCCTCTGGAGTGATAAGCTTATCTTTTGCGGAGGAAATCACATTCATAAACATTTTCGGTTTAAAAATCTTTGTATCAATGTTTTGACGCTTCAGGACTTCCTTTATCACCTGCTTTTGATCTTCCGTATCATAGATGGTGAAGTTGCGATCAAATCCGATATAATCAGCATGCCGTCTCAGGATGCGCACACACATGGAGTGAAATGTGGATACCCATATACTCTCGGCGCCTTCACCGACTGCCCTGGCGACCCTCTCCTTCATCTCATTTGCCGCTTTGTTGGTAAATGTAATTGCCAGTATCGAAAACGGGCTTATGCCACACTCGCTGATAAGATATGCGATTCTCTCAGTGACAACTCTTGTCTTGCCGCTTC
>CAJOQF010000058.1 GCA_905236295.1 uncultured Eubacterium sp.
AACGGCATCTATCTCGTCTATAAATACTATACACGGAGCATTCTTCTTTGCCTCGGAGAAAAGGTCTCTCACTCGGCTTGCACCTACGCCGACGAACATCTCCACGAAATCAGATCCAGAGATTGAGAAGAACGGAACTCCTGCTTCTCCGGCAACTGCCTTCGCAAGCAATGTCTTACCTGTTCCCGGAGGGCCCACCAAAAGTACACCTTTAGGAATTCTGGCGCCGAGGTCTGTGTATTTGCTCGGAGCCTTCAAAAAGTCAACTATCTCTGCAAGATCTTCTTTCTCTTCCTGAAGACCTGCAACCTTGCTGAAATCAACATCGGTATTCTCGCCGTTTATCATTGTCGCCCTGCTCTTTGTAAACGACATCATGGATCCCGGCGATCCGCCTCGGCCGGCTGCCCTGCCATTCATGATTATCATAAGTATGAACACTGCCGCAACCACTATAAGCGTCGGCAGGAGCGTAGACATAAAGCTCTGTCCCGGAACATCATATATTATGAAGTTCGTAAACTTGTACTTATCCATCAGCTCTTTGGCATCGTTTACATCCGATACTGTGACTGTAGCTCTGGTTGAATCGTTTAAGGCAATGTCAAGAGTACCGGTCGGAACCTCGTTATTCTGATTTACCGTGACCGCTACCACCTTGTTGTTTGCAAGTGCCTCCTCAAACTGGGCAATGGTAAATGCTGTACCTGTCTTTGTGTTTGATGTAGCGATCCACCATGCCATTATGATTATGATTATGAGGACTATATATATTAAAAATCCTCCGCTTCTTCTCGTGTTCAAAATCAATCCTCCTTGAAACTAACTACTCCGACGTACGGCAGACTTCTGTATTTCTGTGCATAGTCAAGACCGAAGCCCACTATAAACTCGTCCGGAACCTCAAATCCGACGTAATCTCCCTTGACCTCAACTATCCGTCGTTCAGGCTTATCAAGCAGTGCTGCAAGCTTTATGCTCTTTGGTTTTCTCTCTTTCAAGACTTCCATAAGGCGCTTTAGCGTCCTTCCGGTGTCAATTATGTCCTCGATAACCAGAACATTTCTGCCCTCGATGTCCTCGTCGAGATCTCTCGATATGCGGACATTTCCGCTGGATTCGGTCGAATCGCCATAGCTTGACGCCGACATAAAATCAAGCCTTATCGGAAGGTCTATCCTCTTTGTCAGCTCGGTTGCGAAATAAACCGCACCCTTCAGTATGCAGGCAACATAGAGATCTTCACCCGCAAAATCCTTTGTGATCTGATCTCCCAGCTCCCTGATACGTTTTAAGATCTTTTCTTCTGAAATATACTCTCTTACTGTCTCACTCATTTATTCTTATCTCCAGTATTCTTTTTGTCTGCCCTGTCACGTGTGCATGTTCCGAAGTCCGAAGTCCCACAGCCCAAAGTACCAGATCTCCATCGCATATTACCGGAAAATCCGTCCTTTTGTCTGCCGAAACCTTGGCGTCTATAAAGATTCGCTTTAGCTTTTTCTTCGTACCATCGGGATTTATCACAAGGTAATCATCCTTTTTCGGCGAACGAAGGCAAACACCGTTTTTTATTTTATCACAGTCGAACCACTTGATACAACCGCCAGTTGGTATTTTTTCTGTCGCACCGTCAAACTCTTTGTAACGCACCGAAATATTTCTTCCGTCCGCCAGGACATACTCACCGCCTGTTTCCAATGCGATCTCCCGATCTTCATTTATTTCTTTGCCTTCGTCAGGATTCTTTTCATTCTTTCTCAAAAGAATACTCTCGTAGTCCCTAAGCGCTTCTATATTATACGGAAGATCAGCTCTTGCTCCCACGCCCAGAGCCGCAAGATGTCTTACTGAGCTCACATTTAAGTCCGAGATATCTTTTCTTCTTCCCGCGACCGCTGATATCGCATCATAAACAATTTTATCTGCAATCACTTCATTTAAATCCGCAAGACTTTTGCAGTCAATGATCAATCCGTCTTCGCCGGAGGTTACGATCTCCTTTGAGATCAGTTTTGCCTGCGAATCAATATACTCAGAGATATGCCTTAGTTTGTCAGCGACACGATTTATATGATCGGCTGCCCTGTCATTGATCTGTTCCAATTTAGGAATGATCTCACATCTGATCTTATTTCTTGCATAGTCTGTCAAAAGATTAGTCGAATCCGTCCTGTAGCTTTCATTAATATTGTCCAGATAATCCTCGATCTCACTTCTCTTCAAACACAGAAGCGGACGGATTATTTTAAGTCCATCTCTTGAGGATTTGGGCTTCATCCCCGAAAGTCCGTCTATATCACTGCCCCTCAACATCGAAAATATGACGGTCTCTGTCTGATCGTTTGCATGATGAGCCACTGCAATTGCATCGGCACCACTCTTTTGCGCCTCCTCGTCAAACCGTCTGTATCTGATAATGCGCGCTGCCTCCTCCTCGCCGAGCTTCATCTCTTTTGCCGCAGAAGGCACATCCTCCTCATAAACTGAGAGTGAAACTCCTATTCGCTCGCAGAGCTGCCCGGCAAAACGCATATCATGTCGGCTTTCCTCTCCTCTGATGCCGTGTTCTACGTGAACTGCCGACACTGTTATCCCAAGCTGTTTTCCCAGCCTGTTCAATATAATAAGAAGCGCCACCGAGTCCGCCCCACCGGACAGCCCAACCAACACCTTATCACCTTTGCCTACAAGAGCGTTCTGTTCTATATATTCATAGACTTTTTTTTCATATAAATAAGCTGCATCCATTTGTATCCTATCAATAACTAAACCCCGCAGCTTCCTGCAGGGTTTTAGTCTTCTTCCTTGTATACTGTCTCGTTTTTATATATCAGCCCAAGCTTTGTACGGGCGATCTTTTCTGCGTACTCATCGGTCTTTACATACGATGCGTAGTCTTCTAATTCTTCGGTTCTGGCATTCTCAGAATCGATCGAGCTTTGAAGCTCAGCTATCTTTTCCTCGTATGCCTGCGTCTTCTCTCTCAGGGCTGTGATTCTGATAAACATGCCCAGAGCCAAAGCTACTATAATAGCCGGGACAAGAATCCTTCCTATATTAAGTTTTTTCCTGCGCCTGCGCCTACGATTCATAGATTATTATTTCCCAACCTCAAATGTTACTAAAATTAGATATACTTATCTAAACATTATAGTACGCTTAAAACCGCTTGTTTTCAAGCAATTTTTGAATTTTCTACATTTTATATAAATAGTATTTTAATGACTTCTTAACCTAATCTTAACAATTATACAATATATGGTATCTATCTTTTTAGACAATACGTATATGTTGTAATAATAAAAAATAAAAAAAGTTTAATAAAAAAGGCCCTTTTTTTAATAATCGGTATAATTGCACAAAACCGCCTCAAACCCAAGAAAAATGGGGCATTTATCTTGACAAGACCCGTAAAAAATAGTATAAATTATAGCGTAATCGTTTTAGAAAAGAAGAAGCGATCGTGAAACTAACACAATTAGGAGGAAATTGATAATGAACAAAACAGAGTTAGTAGCAGCTATGGCTGACAAGGCCGGATTATCAAAGAAGGATGCTGAGGGCGCCTTAAAGGCTTTCACAGACGTTGTAGCCGAGGAGCTTAAGAAGGGCAACAAGATCCAGCTTGTAGGCTTCGGTACATTCGAGGTTTCTCAGAGAGCTGCCAGAACAGGTAGAAATCCACAGACAAACAAGGAGATCAAGATTCCTGCTTCTAAGGCACCTAAGTTCAAAGCCGGCAAAGCTCTTAAAGATATCGTAAACAACTAATCATTACTTACGAACACTAAGACCCGTGGATTTGCCCCGGGTCTTTTTTTACCTGCTTAGACATCTTAAAAAGGAGAATCATTATGAGACTGGATAAATTCTTAAAAGTCTCGCGACTGATCAAACGCCGCACTATCGCAAACGAAGCTTGCGATGCAGGGCGCGTCACCATAAACGACAAGGTTGCAAAAGCTTCAACCAAGGTTAAAGTCGGAGACATCATAGAAATCGCCTTCGGAAACAAGACTGTGAAGGCTCGTGTTCTGGCATTGGCAGACACATCAAAAAAAGAGGAAGCAAAAGAGCTTTTTGAGCTGATCTAGCCCAAAAAGCTCTTTTATTATCGTATTATCCTAAGCTTACATCATACCGTCTATAAGCTTATCAAGCGCATCCTTTAACGCTGCGCCCTTTGTGGCTGCATCGTCAAAACTCTCACCCTTGACACCGTAATAGAGTTTGAGCTTCGGCTCGGTTCCCGACGGGCGAACGCATACCCACGCTGCATCCGGCAGATCATAATAGAGAACATTCGCACTCGGAAGTCCTGTCGGCTCGGTGCTGCCATCCGAATTTGTGATCGTTCCTGCCTTGTAATCCCTCACTGAGCAGACATCAAGCGAACCTATCTTCTTCGGAGCATTTGCTCTTAACTCCTCCATGATCTTTCCGATTTTTTCAATACCCTCCTTGCCGGCAAGAGTGATCGACTTGACCGCGTCATTATAGTATCCGTACTTCTCGTAGATATCAAGCATCGCATCCCAGAGAGTCTTGCCCTTTGACATGTAGTAGGCTGCTGCCTCACAGAGCATAAGCGAAGCGGCGACCGCATCCTTATCTCTGGCGTATGTGCCCGGCAGACAACCATAGCTCTCCTCCATTCCAAAGAGGTAGGTTCCGTTCTTTTTCTCATCGAACTCAAGCATCTTCTGTCCGATATACTTAAATCCTGTCAGCACCTCGACAAGCTCAACATTGTAATGCTTTGCGATCGCATCCGCAAGATTTGTCGATACTATTGATTTGATGAAGGCTCCGTCTGAAGGAAGGCCGGTCTTTTCCTTTTTCTGGCTGATTATGTACTCACCGATAAGGCAGCCGGACATATTTCCAGTCAGGACGTGGAACTCTCCTGTCTGTCTGTTCTTTACATATACTCCAAGTCTGTCCGCATCGGGATCGGTGGCAAGGATTAGCTGCGCATCGACCTCTTTGGCAAGCTTAACGCCAAGTTCAAACGCTTCCTCCGTCTCCGGATTAGGATAGCTCACGGTAGGGAAATCTCCATCCGGAAGCTCCTGCTCCTTTACAACGTGGACATGCTTAAATCCGAGTCTGTCCAATACATGGCGCACCGGCTTGTTTCCGGTTCCGTGGAGAGGGGTATAAACTATGTTTAACTTATCTCCCATCTCATCGATGACATCCTTGTTTATAACAAGCTTTAGAAGCTCCTCCTCATACGCAGCATCAACCTTCTCTCCGATCTGCTCGTAGAGCCCCTGTTCTTTTGCCTTGTCGATATCCATGGTCTTTGCAACGCCGTAATCGGTGATCGCCTTGACCTCATCCATTATCCCCACGTCATGCGGCGGTGTGATCTGTGCTCCGTCAGCCCAGTAAACCTTGTATCCGTTGTATTCCGGTGGATTGTGGCTGGCTGTGATATTTATACCTGCTGTACATCCAAAATACCTGACCGCATAAGAAAGCTCAGGCGTAGGGCGAAGTGACTCAAACACGTAAGCCTTGATGCCGTTTGCGGCAAGTGTGCAGGCTGCCACATCAGCAAATTCCGGGGACATATGGCGCGAATCGAACGCGATCGCCACCCCCTTATCCTCTGTCTTCTGTTTCAAAATATAATTTGCAAGTCCCTGGGTTGCCTTGCGCACGGTGTAGACATTCATTCTGTTGTCTCCGGCGCCTATAACTCCTCTGAGTCCTGCCGTTCCAAACTCTAACTCTTTATAAAATCGATCCTCAATCTCTTTATCGTCCCCCGAGATTGCCCTAAGCTCATCCTTTGTAGCGTCGTCTATAACGTCGCTCGAAAGCCATTTTTCGTAATTTTCCTTATATCCCATGTGCTTCCTCCTTAAAATAATAATGTTAAGATAATTCTACACCTTTTTATTTCAAATAAAAAGCCCTGAATCGCTAATCGGATTCAGAGCTATTGTTGTTTGAATTGTTTTTGTTTCCCAATATATCTACAAGTGAAGACAGGGTTGAGAGTGTCGACCCGACAGACGAAGTCGAACTGCCCGAGAGCGCACTTATAGAACCCGCAAGAGATGTGAGCGGTTCATAGCTTGAACTTGATGATGAGGTCGATGAGGAAGCTGTCGAATGTGAGCTTCCCGCCAGCGAGCCGGCAAGGCTTCCGGCCTTACTTCCGGCCTCAATGTTTGTTGTTATATCGTCGGTGTCACTGGTCTTCTTGCCGTTGCCACCGCTGTTCTCACTCGAGCTGCTCGAGCCGTCCGAACTCGAATTCTCCGAAGATGAACTTCCCGAGTCAGATAAACCGGCCGTCATAGTCTTGAGCTTTTCCATATCAACCTCTATGGTTGCCTCCTCGGAGCTTACCATAAGGCGGACGTTTATATCATCATATCCCTTTGCCTTTACGGTCATATCATAAACGCCGTATTGAACCTCATTGACCTTTCCGTCCTTTGTCTTTTGCTTTTCCCCGTTTAAATATACTTTCGCTCCCTTGGTCTTTATATCAAAGACCAGCTCGCAGTATTTCGGTCCCTCGCCTTTGAGTTCGTTTAGATCCACATCGAGGATCTCATTCTTTTTGACTTTGATCTCCTCGCTGTCACCGTATCCGGCTTCATTTGTGACCGCAAGAGTATACTGTCCCTCGGGCACTTCTATCATCATATCCTCTGTAATCTCAGATGATATGCGTTTTCCGATGGTGATCCATCCCCCTATAAAATCCTCCGCATTTACAAGATGAACCGTTCCGTGTCCGGTATCGACTATGATCGAGATAATCTCCTTGTCATTTCCTATCACTGTCAGATTATCATTTTCGGAAAGCGAGTTGATATGCACTTCAGCTCCGTCAGAGAACACCTTCGTATCCGCCGTGAGCATGTAGATCTCGCCGTCAATGTAAAATGCACCTGCATCAGCCTCAGTCTTGAAATCCGTAATGTCGTCGAGAGTCCAGACATCCCCCGATATCTTGACCGTCTGGAGCTTTGCACTGTCATCCTCGCTGCTCTCCTCGATCTCCGCTGACACAACAAGTCCCGGAAGCAGGGAATCATCCGTGGTCGTCACGTCATTTTTATCGAACACCTCAGTGTACAGACCGTAGTTGTAGTCCCTGAGCAGTCCGGTCGAGAGATCCTCGAGTCTGATCTTGCCCTCAGCCTCATCTACAGCAAGCACCCGATAATTACCGCTTAGATTTGGTTGTGTGTCACCCGTTTCATCGGACGACTCATCATAGTATTCATTTCCGCCGACATGTGATCCCTTTACCAGACCGTCGCTTGTATCATCTGATTTCTTACCACATGCGGCAGTACCGAGAACCAGCACTGCCGCAAGGCTTAATATTATTATTCTTTTCATCTTCTGCTCAAATATTCCTTTGCAAGGATCTTCAACATATCGTTCCGGTTAAGCATTGGATTCTCCTGTGTGCAGCCGAGCAAAAAGCTCAACCCCTCTCCAATCGCCTTCCCTGAAAATCCCAGTTCCATAAGTTCGTTCCCGTCAATATCAAGATCCTTTATAACCAGCGGATCTTTCGCCTCTATGATCCTGTTGTAGAGTTCTTCAAGTTCATCTACATATTCAAGCTTCTGTTCTTCCTGGATGCCGCCCTGAGCGCTGATATCCGCGCGCTTCACCTTGAACATATCCGGAAAGTACTCGGGTCCTATGCTGCCTATCACATAGCGAAGATTGACTCCCTTAACATACGGCTTGTAATCATGATACTTTACGAACTGACAAACCTTGCGTATCGTATCGTTGTCAAACTTGAGGCGCCTTAATATGCCTCTTGTTCTGTGACTTCCGGCATACGGGTGTCCTGCAAAATGATCTATGCCCCTTGAATCCGTAGTCCTGCACTCAGGCTTGGAAACATCATGAAAGAGCATAACAATTCTGAGTATTCTGTCGTTTTCGATGTTTTGCATGCTGCGAAGGGTGTGCTCACCGACAGTATATATATGGTGCGGGTTGTTTTGCTTCGTCTCCATCATCACATCAAACTCCGGCAGGACATATTTTGTGATACCCGTCTCATACATGAGTCTGAACTTCT
>CAJOQF010000059.1 GCA_905236295.1 uncultured Eubacterium sp.
CCCGGAAAATCAATAGAAATGTTGAATTTCCGGGCTTTTCGAGGTCTTTTATTCGTTTGAGTGTTAATCCTCACTGGAAGTTAAGATTATACTCATAATCTTCACTTTCAGTTTTTTCTTACCACTGAACAAGCTGAAACTGCTTAATTTGATAGTTTGTTACGAAACCATTTGCCCTCATCACATCTTCATCATTGTGGACATATATCGTCCATATCGCTCCTTGAGATAAGGGCACTATAACTTGATTGTAATAAGCATCATCTATCCCCAAGAGGGTATGCCCCATGACACAGACATCACTTATAGCCCCGTGCCCTTGTAAAAAGGTGGTCAAATTCCCAATATTAGAATAAATGTCCTTGTAGGCGTTATGAGCGTAATTCTCCATAGATGTAATCGCAGGGCTTATGGTCACATCAAAGAACTCATCTCCGGAATACGTACTTTTCAGCTCATCTTCTATTTCAGAAGGGATATTCTCAGGGTTTCCAAACTGTATGCTGTCTGGGTTGCCTACCACACCATGGATATGAAGAACATTAGCCGGTAGTATCCCGTATATCCGCTCCAGTGTCGTCGTATAATTAAAATTGATAAAGACATCTTTGTTCATAAACAAATAAACAGGTTTAATCGTCCCGAGATTATTCTCTATGCTAATGAGCCACTCATGAAACGCATTACCAGTAAATTCTCTAAGAAAAGCAAATTGATTTTCTGTTTCCACATTTATATCATCCCATCCCGGTGTATGCTCACTATTGAGATCAGGATAATAATTTGAAACCATATCCTCAAATGCATCCTCATACCTCAGCGCAAGTCCGCCCTCCACATCATTCCATCTTGTATCTATACTGCATTCTGTAGCTGAGAGGAACTCGCTATATTCATAGTTCATAGCAAGAGTGGGGTACTGCTGCAAAAGAAAATTCTTGTAATTCCAGTATGAAGTCTGCAATCCATGGTTTAAGTCAAACCCATTCCCAATGATATAAAGTCTCATTACATATTCCTCTGCCTACTTTTCTTCACCATTCCTTGAAAGTTTTCCCCATAACCCTTTCTTTCTGACAACCACCTTCTGCCTTACTTCATCAAAATCCGCCTGATAAAACTCCACATTATCTATCATATTCTGTTCAGATAAAGCCTTTGCGATACGTGCTTTGTCATATTCCGAGGACTTGATGCCAAAGATCACGCCTTTTAGTATCTTCGGATCATATTTCAGATTCCTGCTCCGCTTACCTGTATTTTTTGCATTTTCGGAGTCGCTCTCTGGGTACTCATAAAAAGTATTTTCGATGTGAATCCTGTATTCGTCTTCATAACTCCATGCCTGAAGTTTCCGGTAATTCTTAGCCATAAAGGCTTCCCAATACCTGTTTCGCCAGTTGTCAGTACTTTCCTTGTCACGAAAAACCTCAAAGCACTTGCTTAACTTCCCATCTTTACCGGTCAGCCATGACTCAATTTGTGGAATAGTGAGCCTCCCAAATGTTTCAAAAAAGTTACGCTCAATCACATCACCGTCATACTCCACTTTTTTAGGACAGAGCTTTGTTTCCTTTTGATAATATCCAACATTACGTTTTCCTTCTTCATAATCTGCATCATAAACGAAGCAAACGCCTTTATGGTGATCCGCATAGTTTCCCCACATAGCTGAATCATCATTCTTTCCGGAGAAGCAAACAAAAAACGCAGACGGATAAATCATTTCCTTAAGCTGGCTTATGTACATCTTAGGGAAATCAACCATCAATGCCATCCAGTTTCTATGCTGCCTTGCACGCTTTATTTCATCCTCAGAATCAGACACCTGCTCACCATATGAAAAGCCGGGTTTTTGAAGACCAAACATAATCATCTGAAGCTCCATGATGTCGTTCATCTCGTTATCAGCTAGGATTGCAATCAGCCTACGGCTCTCATCACTCTCAAACTCATTAATCCGCTCAAAAGGAAAATCTGACAAATCTCTCAAGTCCGGTCCTCTTAAAATAGCATCCACTTCTTCCCTTGGCATCAGATTATGATCTCTGTAATGCTCCATGCATATTCTAAACGCCTTGCTATGAGTAAGCTGCAAGATAAGATGAAGTTCCTCTATACCACACTTTAACTCATTCCCACCATACGCTGCCACGATACGAGTAATATCCTGATCAGCCAATATAGCATCGCCCACGGCTTTATAGGATTCCCCTATCGGAACATTGTCAAAAGCATGAATATCAACCATCAATGTATCGTTCCACAGCACTTTTTCATCCTGTGCCAGCAAATAAGTTTCTATGGCATTAAAACAAGAGCAGATATAATTTCTGAAAAGCCCCTCC
>CAJOQF010000060.1 GCA_905236295.1 uncultured Eubacterium sp.
AAATCGACAAGATAGTTCTGAACGATAACATCCGTGACCTCATCTCCGGCAAGCGGGATCATGCCGTAGGCTACGATACTTCCCTCTTTTGTGATGGAGATATCACTGGTGCCGGCTCCGACATCGACAAGGGCGATGTTGAGCATTCTGTACATATCCGGTATGGCGACATTCATTGCCGCGATCGGCTCCAATGTCATGTTTGCAACGTGCAGTCCGGCATTTCCGACCGCCATGTAAAGTCCATCGACAACATCCTCCGGGAGGAATGTTACGACCAGATCCTCTCCGATCTTTTCCGCCTTATGGCTTTCAAGGCTTGAGAAGATGTCATCGTTGAGGAAATATTTTATAACTGAATATCCGACACAGTAAAATTTGAACTTGGTGTCGTTGTTTTCTTTTAATTCGTTTTGTGCCTTTTCGATTCCGAGAAGCTCAAGGTTGTGAATGTCCTCTCCCTCAACCTGTCTCTCCTCGTCAAATTCCATCTCTATGTGAACGGTCACCGTCTTTAACACACGACCGGCTGCCGCTATACATACATCATAGAGCTTTGTGTTTATCTGAAATTCGAGTGCCTGCTTGACCTCGTCAATGGTTCGTCCGACCTTGGCTATATCATGGATCTGTCCGTCGAGCATCGCGCGTGTCTGATGCTGCTTTATGTACTGGGCTACGACTATAAACTCATCGCCGTCCTTGTAACCGACAGTTCCGACTACGTTTCTGGTACCTATATCGAGTCCGAACACATAGTCCGGCACAGACTCACTGTCATTTGTGATCACCACTTCGTCCTCGGCGGACTCAATGCCGCAAAGCTTGTAAACCGCTTCCTGCACCTGGGTAAATGTATCTCCCATCGCAGCGTCATTGTCGATCATGATGGCGGTATTCTTCTTGAACTCATCCTCCGAAAGCTGAGCGTCAAATATCTGCTGAACCTTTCTGAAGGAATAACCCCTCTCATCCATAAGACGTTTTGCCCTGGTCTGCTCGCTGGCGTACACATACCACAGTTCATCGCAGATCTCGTCGTATCCATCCTCTATAAGAAGCGCTGCCTCCACGATCATAAAATCTATCTCGCCGACCTGTTTCTCGAAGGAAATATGCTTTATGATCTGTGACTTGACTGCCGGATGCACTATCTTTTCAAGTGCTTTCTTTTTCTCGGCATTTTCAAATAACAATGCGCCGAGTGAAAGGGTGTCAAAAGTTCCGTCGTCCTTCATCACCCCGTCATCCTCAAAAAGCTTCTTAAGCTCCGGGTAGCAGTCACCATCCGGTGCCATAAGCTCATGTGCGATATCGTCTCCTTTAAGCGCTTTTGAATTGTAGTTTTCCGTCAAAAACTTTATTATCGCGCTCTTGCCTGCTCCGGCTCCGCCGGTCAAACCGATAACTTTCATTCCAAGCTCTCCTCGTTTAAAATTAATTTATTTTGCCTCAAACCAATCGTGTCCGGTGTGCACATCGACTACGAGAGGTACCTTAAGCTCTGCCGCATGTTCCATCTCATCGACAAGCAGTTTTGTAACCCTGTCAAGCTCATCCTCGTACGCTTCGATAAGCAATTCATCATGTACCTGGAGTATAAGCTTTGACCTGAGGTTTTCTTCTCTTAGTTTCCTGTCAACATTTATCATTGCTATCTTGATGATATCTGCCGCAGTACCCTGTATCGGCGAATTCATCGCAGCTCTCTCTCCGAAAGCCCTCTGCATGAAGTTGGAACTCTTTAGCTCCCGTATCGGGCGCACACGTCCGTACATTGTCTTTGCGTAACCGCACTCCTTTGCATCCGCAACCAGGGTGTCGATATACTGTTTCATCTTCGGATACGTCTCGAAGTATCTGTCGATGTAATCCTTTGCCTCAGCTCTCGATATTCCGAGATCCTGCCCCAGTCCGAACGAGCTTATGCCGTACACGATTCCGAAGTTTACCGCCTTTGCATTTCGCCGAAGCTGTGGCGTCACCTCTTCGATAGGAACTCCAAACACCTTTGAAGCTGTGCTCGTGTGAATATCAGCAGATGAATTGTATGCCGATATGAGATTCTCATCTCCGGACAGATGTGCGAGCACCCTTAATTCTATCTGCGAGTAATCCGCATCCACAAATACGCATCCCTCTTTTGCGACAAACACCTTTCGAAGCTCTCTGCCGAGTTCCATACGTATCGGAATGTTTTGAAGGTTCGGGTCACGGCTTGAGAGTCTGCCGGTCGCGGTGACTGTCTGCTCGAATGTGGTGTGGATCCTTCCGTCCTGCGCTATGCATCCCACAAGTCCGTCAGCGTATGTCGATTTCAGTTTCGTAAGCTGTCTGTACTCAAGAACCTTCGCGACTATTTCGTGATCTCCCGCAAGTCCGTCCAGAACATCCGCCGCGGTAGAATATCCGGTCTTTGTTTTCTTGCCACCCGGCAGCTCAAGTTTTTCGAATAATATAACCCCAAGCTGCTTCGGAGAATTGATGTTGAACTCTTCTCCGGCGAGGGCATATATGTCCTTTTCGAGGACTTCTATGCGTCCGCTCAACCTATCTGCGTAGGCATGCAACTGTTCTTCGTCCGCATGAATTCCCTCTTTTTCCATCCGTCCAAGGACAAACGTAAGCGGAAGCTCCATCTCGTAGTACAGTTTCTTAAGGTCGTCCGAAAATTTTTCTTCTATATTATATGCTGTCTTTGCATCGAACAATGCTCTCTCACATACATACACCGTGAGATTGTCAATGTCTTTTTCGTAGGCGGCGGACAGCTTTGCCTTTCCTATATGCTCTATCCTGCTCTTTGCAGAGATGTTCAAGAACTCTCCCGCAAGATCTGCCGGTTCTCTGTCCGCATTTGTAGGGTCGAGCACATAGAGCGCAACTCCTATATCAAAGCTCTCTCCATCAGCGATGCCATCAAATCTCTTGTACAGTTCTTTGATATCAAACGATACTATCCTGCCGGCTTTGCCTATGATCTCCGAAACCTCGTCCTCGAGCGAGGCTCCGAGGATCGGATTGGACAGCAGATCGAAAAATGCGCTCTGCTCTCCGTTTGAAACGGCATATCCCAGGAGTCTTTCCTTGTCATCCACCAGTGTCTCGATGGCAATGGTATTCATATTGTCGGAAATGCTGTCCACAAAATCCTTTGCCGCATTCTCATCCGTGATACGGAGCGCTTTATCTCCTATGGAAAAGCTCTCCATTCCACCGGACTCAAATCTGGTGAGAAGATTTTTAAACTCAAGTCTCTTGAAATACTCGTATGCCTCTTTTGTATATAATTCTCCAAGCGCGGCTGCTTCGATATCATAGTCAAGCTCGCAGTCTGTCTTGATCGTCGCAAGCTCCTTTGAAAGCACCGCCTGGTCGTAGTATTCTTTTAGGTTTTCTCTGGCGCGTTTGGGATTCAATTCGTCCACATGGGCATGCGCTTCCTCAATCGAGTGATATTCTGCGATGATGGAAGTCGCTCCCTTTTCGCCTATACCCGGAACGCCCGGTATATTGTCAGCTGTGTCTCCCCAGAGAGCTTTCACATCGATAAACTCAAGTGGAGTCACGCCGTAGCGCTCCTTGACATCAGCTGCGTAATAATCCTCAATCTCTGTGCCCGTGCGCTTGGTCTTAGGAATCCTTATCTTGATGTGGTCAGTGGCAAGCTGCAAAAGGTCACGGTCTCCGGATACCAACGAGACCTCAATCCCCGCTGATTCTGCCTTGCGCGCAAGAGTGCCAAGCACATCATCCGCCTCAAAGCCCTCCTGCTCGACCGTTACGATACCCATCGCGTGAAGCACTTCTTTCATAAGCGGAACCTGGCTTCTAAGCTCAGCTGCCATAGGCTTTCTCGTAGCCTTATAACCGTCATACATCTTGTGGCGGAACGTCGGTGCATGCACATCGAACGCCACCGTAAGATAATCCGGTTGCTCCTCATCTAAGATTTTAAACATTATATTAAGAAATCCGTACACAGCATTG
>CAJOQF010000061.1 GCA_905236295.1 uncultured Eubacterium sp.
TCTATTTCCGGCAGGAATCTCAAGGGTGCAGGGATTCAACCTCCCTGCCCTCTTGAGTGAACTGTTGGAAAAATTATATAGGGGGATAAGCCTATGGGGAAATAATGAGTGAGTATGCACTTGTGTTTTTGCTCTAACAATCTTGATATGGTAATTCTGGGTTTTGCGATGGATATTGTTGAAATCAATATTTGTTCCCTGGTATATAATGTAAAATGAGGGCTTTTATCCTGATACAAATCTCTGCGCCGTGTGAATAACCATGTCCGAAGGTCTCACAGAATCTATAACTTTTCAATATCATGAAATGATTATTGTTCTGGAGAAGGAATCGTTAAGTGTCCCCTTGACAGATTGAAAGGAATATCCAAATGAAGAATTTCTTCAAAAGTATTAATTGGAAGTTTTTTGTCCTCATTGTGGTTGCTTGGCTCGTCATGTGGCCTCTGATTGGCTTTGTCGATGCTAAGATTACCCATAATGTTTTTGAGTATAGCATCAGCAAGCATATCGTTACACCTATCGTAGCGGCTATAGTGTTTATTTTGATCGAAACTATTCTTAAATATAAGAAGAACAGTTGAGCTATGCTTTATAATAAGTATGAGAACGATGGGCCAATCAGTTAGAGATAATTGATTGGCTCTTTTTTATCCTTTAACCATCTCACAAAGAATCATTACTAATATTAGAATATATGTTTACAAGGAGATGATTGAAATGACAATTCATGGTATGGTAGTACAGCAGAGGGGGCAACTGTATAGCATTTTCACTCCCAATGGTATCATGGTTGCCCAAGTGTACATGGGCAATGATGGGCTATATTTGGGTGACAGCCGTTGCCTTGATTACATTTGCAAGGTAATGGCGAAGCGTTGGAATGTGAAGTAACAAGAGTATTAAATGGTAAGAAAAGATGGAGAGCCTTTAATTTACTCTCCATCTTTTCTGTTTATTAGATTCTTGATTGATGTATGAATACATTAAATTTTGTACTCGATTTTAACTTGTTAGAATTTGCTTAATCTGCTAAATGTGCCGATCTGCCTCTATTTAGGATTCTTGCGTATTTGCATAAGTTGTGAGTCGTAATTTGCACAGATATAAATTGTAAATATATAATTAAATATGCTTTACTCGCCTGCATTCATAATTTTCCGTTTATGCCGCAGAAATTTGAGAAATTGTTTCAAAAGTTGTTCTAAAATTGTAGTTGAAGGAAAAAATTTTGTGAAGGTAGTGAAATAGATAGGTTTTAGAGGGTGATTCAGAAAAAGAAAGTGGTTTGAGGATAATTTGCACTTATAATTTGCACAGACAATTTGCACATAATAGTTTATTTTGCACATACTAGGCATTTAATTTGCACACATCTCAATCAGTTAATTTGCACATGTTGTGACTTGATTTGTTTTAGATGAAGTATTTTTCTGTGTACTTCCATTAGAACAATATCTTCATTTCGGGCATAGTCTCTATTTTCAGGGTAGTAACTCTGGCTATTATCGCCTCTTGCAATTCGCATGAGTCAGCGTTTTAATGTAGTTGTGGTTGAGAGAGGTAAAATAATATAGCCGTTAAATAGAAAGGAAGTTTTAAGTATGTGCAAGAAACTGACAGTTGCCTATGGGGACTACATCGGACAGAGGCTTGTTGGCTGGTGTGTGTTTAATGGGAAGGATTACAATTTCCTTTCCGATAAACAGGTCAAGGCGCGTTTGACCATTGGCGAACTGGTGAATGGCCTGAAATTGGACAGTGAAGGAAATGTGACAATTGACAGAGAGTTTACCCGGATGCTGATGGGGAAATCTGGACTGTCATTTTCCCCGATTACCAATTTGGATGAAGATGACAATGAATCTGTGATGAACAAATACTATGCACTTGTCAAGGTTACGAAGGACAAGACTGGTAACAGCTATGGTTTTATTACGAATCGGTGCGGCTATGAAGAATTTACGGAAACGCAGTTAAAAGCCATGCTGGCTGTGATGGACATGGGCGGGGTCAGGCTGGACAGCAAGGGGAAGTTGGTAGTTTATAAGGGGATTGAGGTAGAAGGTGACCAGCGGGACGCCAGCGGGGCCACGGAGGGGTAAGTAGAGATTGGGGGATGGTTTGAGCCATCCCCCAAAGTGATTAAGATATAGAATTAGTCTATTAGATAATCATTTTTGTATTACCGGATATCAAAATATGGAGGTATCCGGTAATGGATAACAGTGTTACAATTCGCGACTTCACGGAGGAAGATCAGATCATGGTTTCTAAACAAGGGTACGGGTCAGTTTATTATAATAAAACCCGCAATGTTTATCAGGCTGCGTTCTATGTGAACGAGCGTGATAGTAATGGAAGGAAGAAACGAAAGATTATATCTGCGCCGACTTATGAAGAAGCAATGTTTAAGTTGGCGCAGCTTCGGGCGGGAGAAATGGCTTTCTTTTCAGATAATACTCCTGTTGTCGTATCTGCTCCGATTGTAACTCCTGCCCCAGTGATGGAATATCATAAAATTCGGGATATTTGGGATTATATCATCAATGTACAGAAGAAAAACGTGAAAGAATCTACAAGGACATGGTACAAGGATATTGGAAAGGTACTTGTAGATAGCATTGGTGACATGAACATTGAGGAATTGAAAAGTCGGGATATTCAGCAGTTCCTCAATAGTTTGCAATATACACTGGACGGTAGAAAAGCATCTGAAAGTAGGATTAAAAATACTACTCAACAGGTACATTGGATAATAGATTATGCCCTGAATGAGGGATATATCTCTATTGACCCCTTTAATAAAAATGTTGTCCGTCCTGTTGGCATAAAAAACGATCAGCGTGAAAATGTTTACTCGATGGAGGAAGTGGAAATCATTTTGGGGAAGCTGAAACATTCAGAATCAATCATGCTTCGTACTTTAGTTCCTGTTCTGTTAATGAGCGGTATGCGTATCAATGAGTTTCTGGCATTGAGATATGAAGATATTGATAAAGATGCTGGTGTGATTCATGTTCAGCATAGCGTGGAAGAAACTGGTAACTCTCGGATTTTAGGGGACACTAAGACGGATTCTTCTGTCCGTTACATTCCTGTTCCAGGTATTTTCTTTGATGTCATTGATAATTGGAGAATGTATTTCTCTAAAAATGAGA
>CAJOQF010000062.1 GCA_905236295.1 uncultured Eubacterium sp.
GCCAAGAAAGCATTTGACGAGAAGGGTTCAGCTGAAGAGGCATTGAAATTCCTCTCATGCCATGTTTCTGCAGATTTTTCATCTCTGTCAATTCTTGGCTTCACGCCGATTCCTTTTGTGCTTTACGCATGTTCTCCAGAGTTTATCTCCATAATAATCTACCAGGAACTCCGGAAATGCGCTCAGAACGAAAACTCTTCCTTTACGCGTCTCCTTCTCTTCCAACACATAAATATCATATGGATCAGCCGTCTCAGAGTACAATTCATATGCCAAAGTATCGGTACATCCGAATAGACACGAAACCCTCATGGCGAACACATCTATGATATCCTTCCATATCTCATAATCATAATCTTTGAACTGCGGATTTACCGATCGCATCGAGGAAGCATTCTTATAATCCTTCATTTCCGCAATCGAAACATAGCATCCTTCCCTGTCTCCGCATACACCGGGCTTATAAGCCCTGAGCGCCTCCACCATAGGATAACTGATATACAGCTTCCCATTTTCGGTCTCATTATCGAAGCTTTCAAGCATCTGGGCAACTGCATCTTCATCCTCCGCCTTACCCAGATTTGTCTGGTGTGTATCATAGTCGAAGAAAAGGTATACCTCTGAAAAATCATCTCTCGATAATCCCATAAGCTGTTCTCTGACATCATCATTGTATTCTCTCAGCACCTCGATGATATCCGTATCAAAATCATCCGCTTTCAACTTTTTCCAGAGCATATAGATATTCTCACCGGCCGGAAGCGTTATGGTCCTCACGTTGCCATGAGCAAAAAATACTTTCGTGATATTAGCAGTGATCTGCGGCTCCCTTGCCTCTCCCTCGACTATAAACGCTTTATAGTCTCTATCAGCCATTGAATGCACCTGCCTTATACATTTTCTGAAGATTATGAGCCTGCCGCAGCTCTTTCTCCGTCAGTTCGGAGAGTGCCATAATGCGGTTATCCTTCAAGAGGAAATAGCAATCCGGTCTGAGGAGATCATTGCTCATAAGATCCGTATTGTGTGTCGTTGTAAATATCTGCACGCCAAGTATCTCGTTCACCTTTTTCTGTACTGATTCCGACAGTTCAAAATGATAAAAAGCGTCAAACTCATCAATAAATACAAAAGATGCCTTCTTCATTCGGATATACCAGTAATAGAATAGTGCCAGTGACTTTGTACCGGTGGATGCAATCTTAAAAAAGTCCGCATCCTTATTACCAAAGTGACAGTAGATTGCTTTATGTCCGTCCACCTCACATTCGTAAAGATCATAATCTATACCATTTTCCTTCAGGAACTTCTGAAAATCCTTCACCTTACCCGCATTAACGATCCCCTCCGCAATACTTTCGATCCCATTCATGAAACCCTCATATCCTCTGCTGTCCAAGGAATAAAACAAAAGCATCCGATCCACAAAATTAATGAATTTTTTAAACACCTGATTCTGCGTATTATCTGCTAAAATCGAATTGCTGCTCACATATTTCACTCGCGAAATAGGACTATCCCCCTTGATGGATGCATTTAAAGTATCCGCCCCCTCCAACAGGGTAAAACCATCCTTGGTCAGAAAATCATAGAAAATAACCTCTTTACCATCTATCGAAAGACTCTCTTCCCTCAATACGTCCACATCGATCTTAGAATATCTATATACAAGCTCATGTCTATCAAATATAAATGTATATTCGAACTCTGCAAACGACTTCCGTCCGCTCATGTTAAGATAAAAGTCGTAGCTCTGAAGGAGCTTCTGCTTCTCCGTAAGATGAGTGATCACATCAAATAGTGCCAATCCGAGATTTGACTTGCCGCATCCGTTAATACCATAAATGATTCCCTTGGTTATGCATCCGTCTTTTATCACCTCCGGATGAAACCCATAATTGCTTGGCGCTCCTATATCCAAGGTGATCTTATCCTTGAAGCCCTTGAAGTTTTCCACGCTGAATTTCTTTAACATGATACTCACTCCCTGTGTCTTTTTCCTTTAGTATACATGCCCCCGAAGGATAAATCAATGTGTTCTGTATTTTTTTTAC
>CAJOQF010000063.1 GCA_905236295.1 uncultured Eubacterium sp.
CTTGACTGTCCTTTTATATATGCTTCAGAAAGAGGTGGCTATGCAAAGAAAAACCTTGAAGATGAAAACAAGGATATGACACCTCTCTTTGAGACCATAATCGATTATATACCGGCGCCTACCGGAGATCCGGATGCAAATACACAGGTACTTATCAGTACCATAGATTACAATGAGTATGTCGGACGTATCGGCGTCGGAAAGGTTGACAACGGTTCTTTGAAGGTTAATCAGGAAGCTGTCGTTGTAAACGCCCATAATCCGGAAAGAAAAGAAAAGGTCCGAATCACAAAGCTTTATGAGTTTGATGCCCTCGACAAGGTGGATGTAAACGAGGCCAGGATCGGATCTATCGTTGCCATCTCCGGAATATCAGATATTCAGATCGGTGATACGATCTGCGCTACAGACGATCCTGTAGCTATTCCGTTCCAGAAGATCAGCGAGCCTACTCTTTCAATGAACTTCATTGTTAACGACTCTCCTTTCGCCGGACAGGAAGGCAAATATGTTACCTCCCGTCATATCAGAGACAGACTTATGAGAGAATTAAACACCGATGTATCTCTGCGTGTAGAGGATACGGAAAATGCCGATTCCCTCAAAGTTTCAGGCCGTGGCGAACTCCATCTTTCCGTTCTTATCGAGAATATGAGACGCGAGGGATATGAATTTGCCGTATCAAAAGCCGAAGTACTCTACCACGAAGATGAAAACGGCAAAAAGACAGAGCCTATGGAGATCGCCTATGTAGATGTTCCGGATGAATTTACGGGCGCAGTAATCGAAAAACTCGCATCCAGAAAAGGCGAGATGCAGAACATGAAACCGATAAGCGGCGGATACACAAGACTTGAGTTCAAAATCCCATCACGCGGACTTATCGGATACAGAGGAGAATTCCTCACCGATACCAAAGGTAATGGTATTATAAATACTATATTTGACGGATATGAGCCTTACAAGGGAGATATCGCATATCGTCCGACCGGCTCCCTTATCGCTTTCGAAACCGGAGAATCAGTAACATACGGACTTTTCCAGGCTCAAGACAGAGGAACACTGTTTATAGGACCCGGAGAGAAAGTTTACGGAGGAATGGTTATCGGGCAGTGCTCTCGCGCTGAAGACATCGAGATCAACGTATGCAAGAAGAAACATCTTACCAACACCCGCTCATCTTCCGCTGACGAGGCTCTCACTCTCACACCGCCAAGAGTTCTCTCTTTAGAGCAGGCGCTTGAGTTCATCGACACAGACGAGCTTTTGGAGGTTACTCCCGAGAATCTTCGAATCAGAAAACGTATACTCGATCCGACTCTAAGAAAACGTGCAAATTTTAATAAGCAGTAACATAAAAGTTCCGCGACATAAACTGTTGCGGAACTTTTCACCCTTTTGATCAATTCATTGTCATCCGTGACTCCGTCTTTCATCAGCTTAATAATAAGCATATCAGTTTCCCCATAAACTTTGCAATCTGCCGGTCGTTTTTGGACCACTCGGAAAATTCAAGTCCACCGTTCATGATGGAGGGGAGATTTGATGTCGCAGACATCTCAGGGAGCTTAAATTCTCCCTTTTACATAAGTGCAAAGACTCATCTCATAATACCTATGATACCTTTCGGTAATTATCCTCGTATTCACTCTGAGACCATACTCTTTCCTGTTCCCATTTAAAGAATTGTACCATCTCCGGTCTGAAACTGTACCAGCCGTATGATCTGTCCACAAGCTGTGCTGTAGTGCGCCTTATATAATCAATGGTATTGACTATATTTTCATCTCCTGTAAGGGTTTTGGCAAAATCGGCATTGAATTCAGTATAATTACATACCGCAAGAGCCAGACTTATAAATTCATCTGTAAAATCCTGAAGGAGCAATTCATTCCACAGCAAAAAATATCATTCCAAACTGCCGAAAGCATTCCATCAACAACCGGTTCTCCGGCTTCAATGTGATTTGCAAAATAAAAAACAGCATAGGGATATCCCTTGGAAAGCAGGGTGATCTTGTCGATATCTATATCTGAAGTCATCTTCGTCTTTTT
The DNA here is from genome assembly GCA_905236295.1 of uncultured Eubacterium sp. Lineage (GTDB taxonomy): Bacteria > Bacillota > Clostridia > Lachnospirales > Lachnospiraceae > Eubacterium_C. The sequence goes on from CAJOQF010000063.1 coordinate 2,055, forward strand.
TAAGTTTTTCAAATACTATTGGAATTTTAATATATTTCATGTCTCTGCTAATTTTTTATGGCTGATCATAAGAAAATTATATCAGCATCTGCCCGGATTTAAAACTGTGGTTGATATACTTGCTAAAAAAATTCTTGGTCATCCTTTCAAACTGCCCTGCAATACCATCCGCAAGCGTAAATGAAAACAGTTTCTCCACCGAGGCAGTTATCACATACTGCATTGCGTACAAGGCAGCCGGATTTATGACAGAACCGAGTACAGTCTCATCACGGGCACATTCACTGCAGTAGACCACGGAGTCTTTTACGGATATAAGACTTAAATCCTTCTTGCTTCCGCACTTATCACATTTAAACACATCGGGATATGTACCGTTTAAATATAGCATTTTAAGGTCAAATATCGATTTGATAAGCCTGATATCTATAAGACCTTTTTCCAAAGCTTTAAGTGCGGCATATACAAGTTTGATAAGATTGGATTCGTCCTGTCCTTCAAGTCCAAAGTAATCACATACCTCAAGAAAATAAAATCCGTACATCGCCTTGTCGTAATCACTTGCCATATCTCTGAAATAATTGGAGATTTCAGCTTTGTTTAACGAGTAAGACGTCTTACCGCGGTATACATAAAAATCACCAAAGGCAAACGGAGAACATGCTGCCATAAGGGAATTACCCGGTCTTCTGACTCCCCGCGCAAAGGCAGTAATCTTGCCACGCTGTCTCGTTAGCAATGTAATTCTTTTATCATATTCACCTTGTGGGACGGCGCTTAAGACTATCCCCGTCACCCTCTCGTCAAAAGACATTAATCGTCCTCTCTGTAACCGTAATTCTTAATAAGATAATCGGAATCACGCCAATCCTTCTTAACTTTTACCCAAAGCTGAAGATTGACCTTGCAGTCCAGTAGTCTTTCTATCTCATATCTGGCATTTGATCCTATCTTTTTGAGCATTGATCCGCCTTTTCCGATAATAATACCCTTGTGCGAATATTTTTCGCAGATTATGGTCGCATCGATATCGCAGATCGGTCCCTTGTTATTCTCCCTGTATTTAAACGAATCTATTGCCACAGCGATACCGTGAGGTATCTCCTCATCCAGTGTGTGAAGAGACTTTTCACGGATCAATTCCGCAACGATCGCGCGCTCAGGTTCGTCTGTGATGGTATCCGGATCGTAGAACATATCTCCGTAGGGCAGATACTTAAATATCTGATCTATCAAGACGTCACAGTTTTCACCCGTCTTTGCAGACAGCGGAACTATCTCTTCAAAATCGTACTCTTTTCTGTAGGTATCAATAAACTCCAATATCGAGTCATGTTTTACCGTATCAGTCTTGTTGATACATAGGATTACCGGGACATTTGCCTTTTTCAATACATCTATTATGTGTTTTTCACCGGCTCCGATAAAAGTGGACGGTTCGACAAGCCAGAGGATCAGATCCACTCCTCTTATCGAACTCTCGGCAATATTAACCATGAATTCTCCAAGTTTGTTCTTTGCCTTGTGGATACCGGGGGTATCCAAAAACACGATCTGTCCCCTCTCCTCATCGGTATAGACAGTACGAATACGGTTTCTGGTAGTCTGTGGTTTTTTTGATGTTATGGCAATCTTCTGCCCGATAAGTCGGTTCATAAGGGTTGATTTTCCGACATTCGGTCTGCCTATCAGGGTTACAAAACCCGATTTAAAATCTGCTTTCATATAATCTCCATACAATTATTATATAGATCTGATATTGTCAAAAATGTCACTTGCGTCATCGATCACGCTCTCGCTTCCAACTACACAAATATTATTTTTGTCGAGTGCCGCCTTTAGCGCCCCGGCAATATTGTTTATATCCTCTGCGGTTGTGGCAATGATCTCATTTCTCTCTTTTTGAAGTTCCTCGTATGTTGTATTAGAAAGATAAGCTCCGAGAGAGCGATTTCCCTTATCCTTTGGATTAAGCGGAATATCTATATCACCTATTGTACCAATGATATACTTATCCATCTCACGCTCATCCGCCTTGAAATCACTGACAAATTCCGTCACTTTGTCGAACACCTCAAGCGATCTCTTTAAATTCGGATCTCTGTAAGTCGCGAATATGACATCTCCAAGCTTGGATACTGCACCTGCGCATCCATAGGCTCCTCCGAGCACTCTGATCTGGGTCCAGAGATACTCGTAGCTTAAGATATTCTTTAAAACGCGCATTGATCCGTTAAATTTATATCCGGCATCAAGAAAATTACCGGTCTTGCATACATATTGAACCTGTGATGCAGTCTTAAATGCCTCATTCTTTCGAACAAGATCAAACGGTGTACTATCAAATTCCGCCTTATTATCACCAAGTATAGCTTTAATCTTTTTAACCTGTGACGGTATATTTCCAAGTTGCTCTTTTGCAGCTGTAACATTTACAAAGAGATTGTCTTTTCTAAAGATAAACTGTGTCACTTCCTTGAGGTCTTCTATCAGTTTTAGATACTTATCTTCAAAGTTGTCAAAAAGATCCTTGATATAATAGTAGTATCCTATTCCGCTCATCATATCATTGATGTAGGCTGACTCGGAATAATAGGATTTTGCTCGCAACAATCCCATCTGATTGCCGGCTGCAGAGATCATCGACTGATACCTTGCATAAACCTGGGCAACTATCTCACGGAGTCTTTGCTTATCGTCAAAGTCAGTAGTCTTGATTATCTCGCTGATAAGATCAACAGACGTATCCACTTTGTCATCAAAGCACTTAAATGTCACCTCGTACATAAACCTGTATTTACCGTAGTCTTTCAGGTCTTCATATATGTTTATATTGGATCCGATACCTCCCATTCTGAGATTTATCTCATTTGCAAGCTCGTCGTATTTGTAGTTTTCGGTATCCATATATGTAAGACAGGATCTGTAAAGTCCGATCACAGGAATAAGATCATGCTTTATACCGGCTATATCAAACATAAACTTAAGATATGTAATCCCCGAAGTAAATATCGGATGTGTAAGCACCGGTACGCCGTCAGTCTCCGTCATCTCGTTTATGAGAGGAATTGCTTCTTTTTTCAGGTCATTCCTTGTAAGCTGCGGAATAGTCCTCAACTCTTCCGGCGTGGAAGGCGTCTCCTGAAATTTCTTGAGATAAGCGGTATTGTTTACGATCTCTTCAATTTCCGCGTCACTCATCTTCGCCTTGATGTCGGCAAGTTTTGCTGCAAGCTCTTCCTCATTTTTTGCGACAAGTCCCTGTTGGGGATTCATTGTAACAATGAGTTTGTGAGGATTGTCCAATATATACTTTTGAATAAGACTTTCAAAATATCCGGTATCTATCTCTTTTCTAAGGCTCTCATACACATCGCACGCCTCAAGATACATAAACGGATCTTTATCGTCATAGAGCCAGCTTGTGAATGCATCCATTCCCCAGATAAGTCCCTTTGGATAATTACCGAAGTCTGCCTCGCGATATTTAAAATCATCACTGTTTATTCCGGCAAGGAGTGACTTCTTGTTAATGCCGTTCTTTACCTGATTGTTTAACACATCTTCAACAATGCTTATAAACTCATCTTTTCGTTTCGGATCGGCATCCTTAACGTCAATTGAATACACCGGCTGGAACTGTGATGTGTCAAAGTCACCGCTTACATCTTTTCCGATCCCGGCAGCGCTAAGAGCCATCTTTACGGGAGCTCCCGGAGCTGAAACAAGCGCATAATCAAGGACATCAAAAGCGAGAGAAAGTTTTACATCCAATGTGTCCTCGACAACGACATTGTATGAAAACCAGGTCTTCTCGCTGATATCTTCGTCATTTGCCACCGGATACTCAATCTCGATCTCTTTTGGAGCATCAAAAGCCTTCTGGCGCATAATGGCTGAATCCACATCCCTCTTATCAAATTTGCTCAAGTACTCTTTGTCGATGTAGTCAAGCTTCTCTGCCATATCCATATCTCCGTAGAGATAGATATATGAGTTTGACGGATGATAATGAGATTCATAAAAGCTTTTGTAGTTCTCATAAGTAAGAGAAGGTATCTCCTTCGGGTCTCCGCCGGAATCCTTTGAATAGCAGGTGTCTTCATACAACGCCTTGTTTATGTTA
>CAJOQF010000064.1 GCA_905236295.1 uncultured Eubacterium sp.
CTGCCCCACAAGTTCAAATTCGGCGTCACCGGCTGCCAGAACAACTGTCTGAAGGCCGAGGAAAATGACCTCGGAATAAAAGGCGGATTGAAGGTTAAGTGGAGAGAGGAAGACTGCATTTCTTGCGGTCTCTGTGAGAAGGTATGTCGCGAAAAGGCTATCACCATAAATGACGGCAGGATAGAGATTGACAATGCAAAATGCAATTACTGCGGAAGATGCGCATTTTCATGCCCGACGGACGCCTACGACAAGACAGAGGGATATCTCTTGAGCTTTGGTGGTACATTCGGAAACACCATCAGCAAAGGTATTGAGATAGTACCGTTTGTGGAGGACAAGGAGACCCTGTTTAAGGTGTGCGATGCGGCTGTCAGGTTCTTCAAGGACAATGGCAATCCGAGTGAGAGATTCAAGTTTACGATAGACCGTGTCGGTGTCGATAAACTAAAAGATGCCGTAAGCAATTTACAGCATCCTTAGAGATTCGTGTTTATACATTGAGTTTTCTTTAACTTTTTCAAGCTGCTTTAGCATCCTGTCTTTATTGCGGTTTAGAGTGCCCTTTAAGGACATATAGTTGGATGCGTGATTTGAGCGGAATACAGTGCCCTCGGCGTCAACGTTTGTAAGGAGAAGTCTCATCTCCTCAACGATCTCGTCGGGGGTTAACAATTTAAAATCACCGCGCTTTATCTGCTTGGTGATGGGAGCGGCATCGTCGAGCATCAACGTGAGAAAACCTACGTATTCAGGCTTTATCGCGCTTATGAGCTTTGCGGTGTTTATGGCGTGTTCCTTTAATCTTGCACTGCTTCCAAGTCCCGATATCAGGGTGATGGAAACCTTGATTCCGCATTTCTTTAATTTGAGTCCGGCTCTTATTATCTCGTCGGATGTAACACCCTTATTAATATTTTTTAATACGATGTCATCGCCGGATTCGGCACCCATATATACCATCTCTATTCCGGCTTCTCTGAGAGAGGTAAGTTCCTCTTCGGATTTTTCAAGTACGTCATGCGGAGTGCCGTATACTGTGACTCTCTCTGCGTGTTTGAAATGGGTTTTGATATAGTCAAGCACTTTGAGAAGTTCTTTTGTGTCGACTCCTAAAGCATCGCCGTCTGCCAAAAAGATCCTCTTTACGGTGTCTCCGTAGTATTCGTATGCTTCCCTGAATTCATCTATGACTTCATCTGTGTCGCGGACGTAAAATTTCTTGTCCTTGTACATCGAACAGAAGGTGCAGGAGTTGTGAGCGCATCCGACTGTCATCTGTATAATGAGGCTTCTCGCCTCGCTTGGGGGTCTGTATACCGTACCTACATATTTCATTTTTTCTTCCTCTTATCGTTTTGCTATTTAATATAAAACATGAGTAATCCAATGTCAAAGTGAGTTTGTTTCCGATAAGTCCGAAAATGTAACAAACAAGCAGAAAACTTATGTATATGCGCTTTGACATAAACCGGCTATAGTAGTATTATTAAGACAAATATGCAGTTAAAGGAATGGATGCTTATGAAATATATTTTCGGTGTTGATATAGGTGGGACTACAATAAAAATGGGGTTGTTTGAAGCCACCGGTAAACTCCTGAAAAAGTGGGAGATCGTCACTGACACCTATGACGAGGGCAAGAATATTCTCAAAGATATCGCAAAATCCATCCACATGTGTATTACATCAAGAAATATTAAAAGGCAGCAGGTAATTGGGATCGGTATGGGAGTTCCGGGGCCTATAAAGTCAAACGGAGTCTGCCCGTCATGTGCAAATCTCGGCTGGAAGGATGAAAATGTCAAGGCAAAGATGGCTGCTTTAAGCGGTATAAGGACGGTGGTTGCAAATGATGCAAACACCGCGGCACTCGGCGAGAGTTTTGTGGGTGGCGGAGCAAAGAACATGGTTCTTATCACACTCGGAACCGGTGTGGGAGCCGGAGTTATCGTCGATGGCAAGATAGTCCCGGGATTCAACGGAGCAGGCGGCGAGGTGGGTCATATTCTGGTAAACCCTGAGGAGACAAAACCCTGCGGATGCGGCAAGATGGGACATCTCGAGCAGTATGCGTCGGCTTCCGCAATAGTCAGGATCGCAAAGGCGGAGCTTGAAGGTTATGAGGGTGAGTCCCTGCTTAAGGACGTTTCGGATATGACCGCAAAAGATATTTTTAAGGCGGCAAGAAAAGGCGATGAATTTGCAATATCGATAGTCGAAACGATCGGACGTCATCTTGGAAGGACACTTTCGATTTTAGCCGTTATTCTCGACCCGGAGATGTTTGTACTCGGCGGTGGTATGTCAAATGCCGGAGATATGCTGCTTGAAACGGTTATACGGCATTACAAAGAGTATGCTTTTGCATCTTGCGAGAATACGCAGATCACGCTTGCAACCCTTGGAAATGATGCGGGTATATACGGAGCGTACAGCCTCGTAGCATCACGCCTTCACAAAAAAAAGGAGAACAGATATGGATAATGAGATTAAGACCATTGGTGTTTTGACCAGCGGAGGAGATGCCCCCGGTATGAACGCGGCGATAAGAGCCGTAGTCAGGGAGGCTATATATAACGGCAAACAGGTAAAGGGGATCAAAAGAGGTTATGCGGGACTTCTCACCGAGGATATTATAGATATCGATGCAAAGTTTATGTCAGATACGATCCAGAAGGGTGGCACGATCCTTCAGACGGCGAGATGTCTTGAGTTTACCACCGAAGAAGGACAGAAGCGCGGAGCCGAGGTATGCAGGAAGCACGGCATTGACGGCATAGTTGTCATCGGCGGAGACGGATCCTTCAGAGGAGCGCAGAAGCTCGCAGCCCAGGGGATCAACACTATCGGAGTGCCGGGGACAATCGATCTTGACATCGCCTGCACGGACTATACCATTGGATTTGACACTGCCGTAAACACCGCGATGGAGGCGATCGATAAGGTCAGGGACACATCCACATCACATGAGAGATGTTCGATCATCGAGGTTATGGGCAGACACGCCGGATATATTGCGATGTGGTGCGGTATCGCAAACGGAGCAGAGCAGATCCTTATCCCGGAGCGATATGACTATGACGAACAGAAGCTTGTCGACAGCATAGTCGAGAGCTTCAACAAGGGCAAGAAGCACTACATAATCATCAACGCTGAGGGCATAGGACATTCGACGTCACTCGCCAGACGTATAGAGGCAGCCACAGGAATCGAGACCAGAGCAACCATTCTCGGACACATGCAGCGCGGCGGTACACCGACATGTAAGGACAGGGTGTACGCATCCACCATGGGTGTACTTGCGGCAGACCTTCTGTGTCGCGGCAAGTCAAACAGAGTCGTAGCTTACAAAAACGGAGATTTCTGTGACTTTGATATCGACGAGGCACTGGCTATGCAAAAGGATATTCCGGAAATTCTATATCAGGCAGGTAATCATCTTGCGAGACATTGATATTATCACGTCCACATCGGGCAACAGGATAAAGAACTTAATAAAGCTAAAGAACAAAGCAGGGGAAAGGCGAAATACTCGCCTTTTTCTTGTGGAGGGGAAACGTCTGTACTCTGAGGTGCCAAAGGAGCTTTTGGAGGAGACCTATGTGTCGAAATCGTTCTATGACGCTCTTGGCGATAAAGACAGGGAAGAACTGCTCCTTGGTAGAGATTATTTTGTGGTGGCGGATTCGGTGTTTTCAAAGATATCGGACACCAAGACTCCGCAGGGGATCATGGCTGTTGTAAAGCAGCCCGGGTATCAGCCCTCGGATGTGATCGCATCGGAAGGTATAAAGATAGTTCTTGAAAATATTCAGGATCCCGGAAACCTCGGGACCATCTTTCGGGCGGCAGAGGGCGCCGGCGCAAGCGGAGTCATAATGAGCAGGGATACGGTGGATCTGTTTTCTCCGAAGGTCGTTCGCTCCACTATGGGAACGATATTTCGGATGCCGTTTTGCTTTTACGAGGATACAGAGGAGCTCATAGGCGCATTTCGTGAAAAAAATGTTAAAAGTTACGCGGCATATTTGGATGAATCGCAAAGATATGATAAAATGAACTTTGCTGCGGATAAAGCGGTGGCATTTTTTATCGGAAATGAGGGCAACGGTCTGAGACGAGAGACGGCGCTTAATTGCGATGAGAGGATAATTATCCCTATGGGAGGAAAGTTAGAGTCGCTCAATGCCGCGATGGCAGCGACGATTCTTATGTATGAGGCTGCAAGGCAGCGTGGGTTTTAAGGAGGAAAAATATGATATCGAAATTGACAAAAGAAGCGATAGCAGGCAACTCTGCGGTTCGCGCAATGTTTATGGAAGCAACTGAGCTCGCCGCAAAGGTCGGGGCTGAAAATGTATATGATTTCAGTCTTGGAAATCCTGCCACACCGGCTCCGCAGGTATTGACGGACGCTCTTATTGATATAGTAAAAGACGAGGATCCATTAAAGCTTCACAGCTATATGCCAAATGCAGGTCACGAGGATGTAAGGGCAGCCATCGCCGCCAACTTAAACAAGAGATTTGACACCGATTTTGGCGCCGGAAACATCATAATGACGGTCGGAGCAGCAGGGGCATTAAATGTTGTATTAAAGACCATAATCGATCCGGGCGACGAGGTGTGCGCATTTTCGCCATTCTTTACAGAGTACAGAAACTATGTGAGAAACTGGCAGGGAGAGCTTGTATGCATCGAGCCTGATTATGAGACATTCATGCCGGACTTTGCTGATATGGAGAAAAAGCTAACCGCAAATACTAAGGCGATCATTATAAACAATCCGGTTAACCCGTCAGGTGTTATCTATTCAGAGGACACTATAAAGAAGATCGTGGACGTGTTAAAGAAAAAGCAGGAAGAGTACGGACATGAGATCTACATCATCTCGGACGAGCCATACAGAGAGCTTGTTTACGGTGACGAGAAGGTTCCGTTCCTCACAAAATACTATGAGAATACTTTTGTGGGATATTCATTCTCTAAGTCACTGTCACTTCCGGGAGAGAGAATCGGATATATTGCGGTTCCGAGTGAAATGGCTGACTTCAAGGATGTTATGGACGGTCTTACGATCTCAAACAGGGTTATCGGATTTGTAAACGCTCCTTCCATTATCCAGAAGGCAATAGTAAAATGTCTCGACACCCCTACGGATCTTGAGTTCTATGACACAAACAGAAAGCTTCTGTACAACGGACTTATGTCACTTGGGTTTGACTGCGTAAAGCCGACCGGAGCATTCTACCTGTTCTTGAAATCACCGGAGGCAGACGAGAAACATTTCGTCGAGGTTGCAAAGAAATACCATATCATGATGGTCAACGGATCGACATTCAACTGTCCGGGTTATGTAAGACTCGCATACTGCCTGTCCACCGAATCATTGAAGAATTCGATGCCGGCATTCGAGAAGCTTGCAGCCGAGTACGGACTTAAAAAGAGAGAGGATTTTAAGGGAATCTGATAATGGGTAATTGGGAAGCAAATGTAAGGCGTGTCGTTCCTTATACACCTGGCGAACAGCCAAAACAAAAGAATATAATAAAACTTAATACCAACGAAAATCCTTATCCGCCGGCAGCAGGTGTAAGGGAAGCACTAAACGGTATAACAGATGACAATATGAGAAAATATCCCGATCCTACAGCTGATATTCTCGTATCAAAGATAGCTGAAAAATACAATGTATCAAAGGAAGAGGTGTTCGTGGGAGTCGGCTCAGATGATGTGCTGGCTATGAGCTTTCTCACATTTTTCAACTCTGACAAACCGATCCTTTTCCCGGATATCACATATTCGTTCTATGATGTGTGGGCGGATCTTTTCAGGATACCATACACCACTAGGCCGCTTGATGATGAGTTTAACATTGTTCCGGCGGATTATATCTGTGATAACGGCGGAATCATATTCCCGAATCCAAACGCTCCGACAGGAGTTGAGATGGGTCAGGACAGCATCGAGGAGATCGTCTCAAAAAACAGGGATGTCGTGGTAATAGTGGATGAGGCATATGTTGATTTTGGAGCAAAATCTGCCCTGCCTCTTACAAAGAAGTACGATAATCTTCTGGTAGTGCAGACGTTTTCAAAGTCACGTTCGATGGCGGGTGCAAGAATAGGATTTGCGATAGGTGACAAAAAGCTTATCAGATTCTTAAACGACGTGAAGTTTTCGTTCAACTCATATACAATGAACGCGCCTTCTCTTTACGCCGGAGTGGCAGCTCTTGACGATGAGGCTTACTTTAAAAAGACGGTTGATATGATCGTTAATACCAGAGAGCGCTCAAAGACGAGATTGAGTGAACTCGGTTTTTCGTTTGCGGATTCAATGAGCAATTTTATTTTCGCAAAACATGAGAGCGCAAATGCAAAGGATATATTTGCAGCGCTAAAAGAAAACGGCATTTTTGTCAGATATTTCGACAAACCACGCATAGACAATTATCTCAGAATTACCATCGGAACCGATGATGAGATGGATAAGTTGTTTGAATTCTTAGAAGGATACTTAAAATAATGCAAAGCTTAATAGATTTTTATACCAGCACTCTCGGAGTGATAGTGCCTCCGGAGTTGTTTATATTCGTAATATCCATGATACCTGTGCTTGAGATGAGGGCAGGTCTGGTCATAGCAGCACTTCTTGGAATACCTATCTGGAAAGCAGCAATTATCTGCTATCTGGGAAATGCACTTATCGTGCCGTTTGCGCTTTTGTTCCTGCGCAAGATAATAAAGCTTCTTTCCTTTATCAAACCTTTGGGTAAACTGTTCGGATGGATAGAGGCAAAGACCCTGAAGCATCAGGACAAGCTTGAAAAGGGTGAATTCTTCGGATTGCTTATAATAGTCGGAATCCCAATCCCCGGAACGGGAGCATGGACGGGCGCGCTTTTGGCTTCGCTCCTCGGCGTAAAGTTTAAGAGAGCGATGGCAGCGATCATGCTTGGAATAGCTATGGCGGAGATAATCATGCTCATCGTATCTTATGGCGTCCTCGGCAATATTGTGAGCTGATACTACTAAATAGACATAAAAAATCCTCGGCCTTGCGGTCGGGGATTTTTTGCGAAATTCTTTATTACTCGTTAAGTGATGTAATGTAATCGTCGATGGCAGTTGTGTTTACGTA
>CAJOQF010000065.1 GCA_905236295.1 uncultured Eubacterium sp.
GTCTACAGAGTAGGAATTGCGTCCTTTAATAAGAACGTCTCCGCACCCCACGCTCTCAAGTGTGCTCTTTAAGTCATCATAAATATGATAGAAATAATTTCTCTGTTTATCCGGATCCGAAGTCTCCTCCCACAAGATAGCACAGATTTCACCGTATGTAGACGAAGCGCCCTTTCTGTCTATAAGGTAGGCAAAGACCTCCTTGGACTGGCTTCGCGAAAACTTCAAAGGCTTACCGTCATAGAAAACCTCAAAACTTCCAAAACACTGTACGAACAGACCTTTCTCTCTGATCGACACAGGATTTCGAAGATTGTTCAGCACTGCTCTTACATCCTCTGTCATGGCAGGCTTCAGGATATATCCGCTGGCAAACAGTTTAAACGCATCGAGCGCATACTGCTCGTACGCTGTGACCATCACAATATTGATATTATGATTTAATTTCTTCAAATGCTTTGCAAGCGTCAATCCGTCCATCTGCGGCATCTCCACATCCAGAAATGCGACATCTATCGGATTCTCTTTGCATATCGTCAGGGCATCCCTGTAATTGTCCGCCGTCTTTATATCCGGCTCGCCCAACACCTTATTTATCGTTCTTTTTAGATCTTTAATAGCCAAAACCTCATCATCAACTATCAGTATATTCATTTAAACCCCTCCATTGATAACCGGTATTATAACTCTTGCCTTTGTGCCCTCTCCCGGATTGCTTTTGATCTCCAGCTCTCCGTTGCACATGAGGTCGAGTCGCTTCTTGACATTAGATAATCCTACATGTTCTTCGCTGTCGTAGTCAAATTCTTTTTCATTAAATCCGACCCCGTCGTCTTCCACTTCTATTATATGATTGTCTCCCTCAAGGTACGTCCGAAGACAAATGGTCCCCCTGCCGTCAAGCTTTTTTCTGATGCCGTGGCGTATGGAATTTTCGACGAGTATCTGAATAGTAAATGCCGGAACCATGTATTCACGCTCTCTGATATCCGTCTCGACCTTCACCTTATCACCGAATCTTCTTTTTTCGAGCTTCAGATAATTTCTGACAGTTGAGAGCTCCTTTTCAAGAGTAATACAGCCTTTTGCATTCAACAGATCCATGCTGCTCCTTAGGAAACCAGCGAGATCATCGATCGCATCCGCCGCCTCACTCTCCTCCTCACTGCAGAGCGCTCTGATGGCGGTCAGTGAATTAAACATGAAATGCGGCCGGATCTGTCTGTCATAAAGCGCCATTCTCTTATCCGTGAGGGCAAGTTTCTCGTTTAACAGCTTGATCTTTTCTTCGTGCATGGTCTTTTCCTTGTTAGCCATAAACGTTGCGTAATGGATCTCATAGGCAAAGAACAGCTGCATTACCAAAACCGTATCCACCGTGTTTGTAAGATTATATCCCGGAATTATCATCTGTACGATCGCGGATATCATCGGAATGATTATTACGCACGAGAGCACAATAAGATCAACCTTATTCATGTATCTGGCGCTCAAAAGTACTTTGCAAAGGATCAGCGCCGAAGCAACCAGACTTATTACTTTGATCCAGTAATAATTATTATAATATACAAAATTGTTTAACTCATCAAACCCGTAGAAAAAGCCGAAAAATCTCGACAGTATCATAAGAATGATTCCGAAGGTACAAATGATATGGACCGCCACGCTGATCTGTTTATGCCATACCCCCGCATAGCGGATCAGGATTCGCTCGATATAGATATCCGCAAGTATGGTGATCAGATACGCGATCACTATTATCATAAATACACTCAATCTCTCGACTGAGCCGTCGTCATGCAACACTATATCTTTCCAATAATAGTACAATCCCTCAAACATGTTAAAGAATGCGACTGCGCACAGCAGCAAAATAAGCCTCACTGCCAATTTTTTATCATATCCTCTGGTTATGTATACCGTGAGAGCTGCCAAAAGCGAAATGATAAAGCTCCACAGATCAAGACCGAAATGTATATCTCCCGAAATAGTCATGAACTCAAATCCTCTTTACTAAAATAATCAGTTTATATATAATATTACAGATTTACACTGCAGTTTATATATTATACATAAAACACAAGTATTATTAAATAGATATTATAACAGGAGTATAACCAAATGGCATTAGACGGTATAACCATAGCAAATATAACAAACGATCTAAAGGAGGCTCTCACGGGCGCAAGGATAAACAAGATCGCACAGCCCGAGTCGGACGCCCTCCTTTTCACACTCAAGACCACGGACAAGAAGACCGTGCGTTTATACGTATCGGCGAGCGCATCTCTCCCCCTCATCTATCTGACGGAGGAGAACAAGCCCTCACCACTGACTGCGCCAAACTTCTGTATGCTGCTTCGAAAGCATATAGGAAACGGTCGCATCACAAAAATCTATCAGCCGGGGTTAGAGAGGATCATACGTTTTGAAATCGAACATCTGGACGAGCTCGGAGACCCCTGCCAAAAGACGATTGTGATCGAGCTGATGGGCAAGCACTCAAACATCATTTTCTTAAATGAAAAAGAAATGATACTGGATTCGATAAAGCATATTTCCGCTCAGATGAGTTCAGTCCGTGAGGTGCTTCCGGGAAGGGAGTATTTCATTCCGACACAGTCGGACAAGAAAACTTTAACCGAGTCCGATGCATGGGACTTCGAAACCACGATAAGATGCGCCCCGACGACAGTTTCAAAAGCTATTTATTCTTCTTACAGCGGAATAAGTCCGCTTATCGCAAACGAGCTTTGCCACAGAGCTTCGATAGATGCGCACTCTTCCTGCGCCGCTCTGAGCGACCTCGAAATCGAGCATTTGTCACATCAGATGAAACTCTTGTCAGATGATATCAAAGGGAATAAATTTAATCCATGTATAATTTTTGACAACGACCGACCGGTCGAATTTGCAAGCGTGACACTTACCATGTACAGCGATCTTACGATCGAGGAATACGAGGATATTTCATCTATCCTTCGTATCTATTACGAAAAGAAGGATCTCTACACAAGGATGAGACAAAAGTCGGTAGACTTGAGAAAAATAGTATCCACTCATCTGTCTCGAACTGTCAAGAAATATGATCTGCAGTTAAAGCAGTTAAAGGACACCGACAAGATGGACAAGTTCAGAATCTACGGCGAGCTTCTGAACACCTACGGATATCAGGCAAAGCCGGGCGACAGATCCATCACCTGCACAAATTATTACAATAATGAGGAGATAAAGATTCCGCTCGACGAAAACCTCACTGCCATCGAAAACGCAAACAAATATTTCGAAAGATACAACAAATTAAAACGAACCAAGGAAGCCCTGGATGAGCTCACCGTCGAGACCAAACTTGAGATAGAGCATCTCGAATCTGTGTCGGCATTTTTGGATATGGCGACGACCGAAGAAGACCTCTCCGCGATCAAGCAGGAGCTTGTCGACAGCGGATACATAAAAGCGCATTACAAAAAGGGCTCAAAGAAAACTGCGAAATCCAAACCCTATCATTACATTTCAGACGAGGGATATGATATCTACGTCGGCAAAAACAACTACCAGAATGATGAGCTGACCTTTAAGATAGCCAACTCAAACGACTGGTGGTTCCACGCAAAAAAAATGCCCGGGTCCCATGTCATAGTAAAAGGTAAAGGCGAAGAGCTGCCTGATTCGATATTTGAAAAAGCAGCCGCTCTCGCCGCCTACTACTCGAAAGGAGCCGGGGCAGACAAAGTCGAAATCGATTATTTAAAACGAAAGGATGTAAAAAAGCCGAACGGCGCCAAACCGGGCTATGTGATCTACTACACAAACTATTCCATGACAATATCTCCTTCATTAAAAGGAGTAAAGCTCATAGAAGACTGAGTTTAGAGAACTATCTTTTCGTAGAATTCCGACAATCTCATTTTTATCAGATTATTCTCAGGGAGTGAAAGCTCCCTGTCTTTTTTTAGAAGAATATCCGCTTCGCGCGCTGCGCTCTTTAACAGATCAGAGTCTCTGTATATATCGGCGATCTTAAAATTGAAATCTCCGCTTTGTCTTATTCCAAAGAAATCACCGGGCCCGCGAAGCTTTAGATCCTCCTCTGCGATCACGAAGCCGTCATTGGTCTTATTCAGGATTCCAAGTCTTTCTGCAACCTCATCCTTATCCGACGAGTTCATAAATATACAGTAGCTTTGAGCCTCCCCTCTTCCGACTCTTCCTCTCAGCTGATGAAGTGCAGCCAGGCCGAACCTTCCCGAGTCTTCGATCATCATAACAGTAGCGTTCGGCACGTCCACTCCTACCTCCACAACCGTCGTGGAGACGAGCACATCTATATCACCGCAGGCGAAGGATCCCATGATCTTATCCTTGTCTTTAGGAAGCATCTTTCCGTGCATTTTCCCAATTCTTATATCTTTATTTAATTTTGATGAGAGCTCCTTTGTATACTCTTCGACACTCTGTGCCTCCACATTTTCAGAAGTCTCTATCATAGAGCAGATGATATAGCACTGATGCCCTGCCTTTACCTGATCTTCGATAAACCTGTATGCGGTTTTACGGTAACTCTCTCCGACTACACAGTTCTTGATTGGGAGTCTCTTTGCCGGAAGCTCATCGATCACTGTCACATCCAGATCTCCGTAGAGGATGATCGCAAGCGTGCGCGGGATTGGAGTGGCACTCATGACAAGCACATGGGGACTGTTCGATTTTTCTTCAAGTCCCTCCCTCTGCTTAACTCCAAATCTGTGCTGTTCATCCGTAACCACAAGACCCAGATTCTTATAGACCGCCTTCTTTTGGATCAACGCATTCGTGCCGACTACTATCGCCTTGTCGATGGTTTGCATTCTCTCATACGCATCTCTCTTTTGAGCAGCCGAAAGCGAGCCGGACAAAAATATTATCTCCAGATCATCGAGACCCAGCATCTCCTTTAATCCGACAAAGTTGTTGTAATGCTGTCTTGCAAGAACCTCCGTCGGAGCCATAAGCGCACTCTGATATCCGTTCTCACAAACCTCGAGCATGGCAAGAAAAGCCACTATAGTCTTTCCCGATCCCACGTCTCCCTGAATGAGTCTCTTCATAATATGCTTTGGATCCCCGATATCAGAGAATATATCAGACAAGGCCTTTTTTTGCGCATCAGTCAATGTAAAAGGCAGTTTTTCCATAGCATTTTTCGCCAATCCGGTTTGTTCTATTACGATTTTATTTTCCTGTTCAACTGCTGTAAGCTTCTCATATTTCATCGCCAGACAGAACATAAAAAGCTCATCAAAAGCAAATCTCTTGTATGCGTTTTTGAGAAGTTCCAGATCATCCGGAAAATGGATCATCCTGAGACATTTATCATACCCGTCGAGTCCCGCATTTTTTATTATTCCATCCGGCAGATAATCGTCGCCCTCTTCTTTCAGGTCGATCGCCTCTTTTACGATATTTCTGATAGTGTTTTGCGAAAGCCCCTTTGTGGTAGAATATACCGGAAGATATTTTCCCTCGAGCTGCCTGTACTTGTTCACAGGAAAGATCTCGGGATGCTCCATCTTGTAGCCCTTACCGGAACGCTCCATTTTCCCACAAAATACGAATTCTTCGCCAATCTTTAATGTACTTTTAACAAAAGCTGTCCTGTACCAGACTACCTCAAGCTTCTCTCCCGCCATCTCATGTTTATAGACGACGATAGGCATTCTCTTTGTCTGCTTAAGGATCGCAGGATTCTGGATCTTTACGAGGATGGCGTCGTCACCCTTAAATACCTCGTCACTCTCCTGTCCGAATGTTTTTATCGCATCAAGAAAAGGTATCGCAATTTCGTATTTGCGATACCTGTTCGGGTAGTAAGTCAGCGAATCACCGATTGTGATTATTCCTATTTTTTCTAAGAGATTTTTTGTCTTGTCACCAACTCCTTTTATGGTGGTGACAGGATCTGAAAGTTTCATAGTTTTTTTCCTTTTAGTTACGTCACTTCGACTATCTTCGGCAGCCGAGCCAGTCAAAGTCACTTCACTACTCTACCGACATAAGATAATAGTAAATCGGCTGTCCGCCGTATTCGCACTCAACCTCAAGGTCCGGGAACTCATCTTCGAGGCGGGATGCAAATGCATTGGCGTCATCCTCCTTTACTTCCTCTCCGTAGTAAAGAGTGATAAGCGAAGACTCATCATCCACCATCTTTTTGAACATCTCGATGCAGGTCTCTTCCATGTCCTGTCCGACACTCAAGATGCCCGAGTCGCCGATACCCATGTAGTCGTTTTCCTTGATCTCAAATCCGTCGATGCTCGTGTCTCTGACTGCGTATGTGATAGAGCCGGTCTTGATCTCGCCGATCTCGTTCTTCATGCGCTCGAGATTGTCCTGAGCATCCTTCTCGGGGATGAAGTTGATAAGTGAAACAATACCCTGAGGAACATTCTTTGTAGGAACTACGACAATATCCTTGTCCTCTGTAAGAGCTGCCGCCTGGTTCGCCGCAAGTATGATATTTGAGTTGTTCGGAAGAACAAATATCGTCTTTGCATTGACATTTTTGATAGCCTTTAATATATCCTCTGTGGAAGGATTCATCGTCTGTCCTCCCTCGATGATATAGTCTACTCCGAGACCCTTAAATATCTCGTTGATGCCCTCTCCAACGGAAACACTGATAAATCCGTAGTCCTTGGCCTCCTCTGCCGGTTCTTCCTTCTTATTTTTAGCTTCGGCTTCCTCTTTCTGCTGCGCTGCAAGCTTCTCGCTGTCCTTAAACAGTCTCTCCTGATGCTCCTCACGCATATTGTCGATCTTTATGCGGCTTAAGTGTCCGAAAGTAAGCGCGCGTGTGAGAGCCTCACCCGGATCATTTGTGTGAACATGGATCTTTATCATCTCGTCATCAGCTACCATAACAATGGAATCACCGATGGAGTCGAGATAGGCTCTGAAATCATTCTCCTGCTTTTCAGAGATCTTCTCTTTTAATACGATGATAAACTCTGTGCAGTAGCCGAATTTGATTTCTTCCTCAGTCTCCTTGGAGATCTTTGTGACAACCGGAGCTGATGAAGCCGGTGTGATCTCGTAATCTGTAGCATTGCCGACAAGCGCATCATAAGCACCCTCGAGCA
>CAJOQF010000066.1 GCA_905236295.1 uncultured Eubacterium sp.
ATATTGCGGATAAGGTGATCGAGTTTTCAAAGGAAAATCCTGTGTTTGGAATCTGTGGCGGATATCAGATGCTTGGCATTTCGGTATCAGATCCATTCGGCAGCGAGGCAAACACAGGAGAGGCACCAGGACTTGGCCTGCTTCCGATAAAGACTGTCATACAGCAGGAAAAGACAAGGGAACAGAAAGAAGGTATAATTAACAGATTAGACGGGTTCTTTGAAGGTCTTAGCGGACTTGAGTATAAAGGCTATGAGATTCATATGGGAGAGTCAACTGTTGATGGAGAACATCCATCTGCTCTTGTAAGCGACGGGAGAAATGTTTGCGGAACCTATGTGCATGGAATATTTGACCGTGCGGGGATAGCGGATGCAGTAGTATCGGCTATAGCAAAAAAGAAGGGAATAAGGCTAGGGGAACCTTCATTTGTCGACAGTGATGTATTCAAAGACAGACAGTACGATAAGCTTGCCGACAGTATGAGAGAACATCTTGATATGGAGTATATTTACAGTGTATTGAGAGAGGCGGATTGCAGTTTATGATGATTCTTGTATATGGCGGAAGCGCCAGCGGCAAATCCGAATATGCGGAAGAATTGATCACAGCAATGGAATCCGATACCAGATATTATATTGCGACCATGCAGGCGAAGGATGATGAGAGTATAAGGCGCATAAACCGCCACAAGGATATGAGACGTGATAAGCGTTTTACCACGGTGGAGCGATCAACGGATATAGATCTTGCACCGATAAAAGAATCGGGAAGCGGACTTCTTGAATGCATGACAAATCTGTTGGCGAATGAAATGTTTTTAAAAAGCGGTATTGTGGATTCTGACAGGGTATCCGAAAAGATTGTCTCGGATACCCTGCGACTAAATAAAAGGCTTGATAATCTGGTTATTGTCTCCGGAAATGTATCATCAGCGGGAGCTGACTATGACGAGTACACTCTGGACTATATCAGAGCTTTGGAACTTATAAATACGAAAATTGCGGAAGCGGCAGACCGTGTCTATGAGGTGGTCTGTGGGATTCCGATAAAGATAAAATAACGAGGGAATTTAAATGCACGTATTGAGATCGATGGCCATTGCGTTTTCGATGTATTCTAAAATTCCGGTTCCCAATTTTGAGTGGGATAAAAAAGACTTACGTTATATGCTCTGTTTTTTTCCGCTCGTTGGTGTCGTGATAGGAGCATGCCTGTCTGTTTGGATGTGTTTTTGCTCATTTATAGGGATAGGAGCGATATTTAGGACAGCTGTGGGGTGCGTGATCCCGGTAATCATAACCGGAGGTATACATGCGGACGGCTTTATCGATGTGTGTGATGCCCTTTCTTCACATAAATCGAGAGAAGAAAAATTAGTTATATTAAAAGATTCACATATAGGTGCGTTTGCGGTTATACTATTTGTAGTATATGCAGCGTTGTTTGCGGGTGGGATGTCAGAAATAAAAGACATGACCGTAATCTTTGTCGCATCGCTTGGATTTGTATTGTCAAGAGGTCTCAGTGCGTTGGCAGCAATGTGTTTTAAAGCGGCAAAGTCTGACGGAACCCTGTTTACATTTACGGAAGCGGCTGACAGGAAAAAGACTTTTGCAATTGTGCTCTGTGAAAGTCTTGGTATTACCGTATGCATGATCTTGATAAACCCGATATACGGAGCTTTTGCTTCGGCGTCGGCTTATCTTACCTATCTGTATTATTTTTATAGATCGAGAAAAGAGTTTGGCGGCGTTACCGGAGATACAGCCGGATACTTCCTGTGCCTGTGCGAATGCGTGATGATTTTGGCGCTGGCTGTTATATCCCATTTTTTTTAAAGGAAAGTTACAAAGATGATTCACGGAGGAGATATATATAACAATAAGGTCATACTGGATTTTTCTGTAAATGTTAATCCACTGGGGATGCCGGAGAGCGTAAAGACTGCATTATTTAACGCGGTTTCTGAGGCACATGTTTATCCGGATATTGAAAGTGCCGAATTAAGAAAAGAAATGTCGGCGTTTTTAGGTGTCAAAGAAGAGGCTTTAATATTTACAAACGGGGCATCGGAAGGGTTTATGTCCATCGTTCACGCACTTAAACCCAAAAAGGTTCTTATGACTGCACCGTCATTTTACGGATATGAATATGCCTCAAATGAGTGCGAAAAAACTTATTATTACCTCAAAGAAGAGGATGACTTCAGATTAACAGCAGATTTTCTTGATGCACTGGATGAAGATGTCGATATGGTGTTTTTGTGTAATCCGAACAATCCGACTTCATCTTCGGTTGAGGGTTCACTCGTAAAAGAGATACTTGATAAATGCGAAAGCCTCGGTATATATACGGTTCTTGATGAGAGTTTTAGTTTCTTCTGCGAAAGAGACAATTCCTGTATTGGCTTAACCCGGGAATACAAAAAGCTTATAATTGTCTCAAGTTTTACCAAGATATTTACCATACCGGGAGTTAGACTTGGAATATGCATAAACTCTGATAAAGAGACTGTCTCCGGTATAAAGTCTAGTCTTCCGGAGTGGAATCTCTCCGTTTTTGCTCAGAGAGCCGGTATGGCTTGTGTAAAAGAAAAAGAGTTTATTGAAAAGACTCGTAAGACGGTGAAAAACGAGCGGACGTTTCTGGATGAGGGATTAAATAAGCTCGGAATACAGACGTTTGGTGGGGAAGCAAATTTTATTCTGATAAAGACGGTGCCGGATCTCTATGAGAGACTTATTAAAAGAGAAATATTGATACGAGACTGCAGTAATTTTAAAGGCTTAGATAAGGGTTATTTTCGTCTGGCAGTCAGATCGCATAAGGAAAATGAAGAATTGCTTGAGATTCTTTCGGAGGTATTGAAATGATACTTGTCGTTGGTGGTTATTCACAGGGAAAGAGTGAGTTTGCGAACAAACAATTTAACTTGGAAAATATACTGCGGCTTGAGGAGTTTGAGGGAGATGTCTTTTCTTACGTGGAAACTCACCGGGATTGTGTTATTATCAGTGACGAGATAGGTTGCGGGGTTGTGCCGATAGAGGCAGAGAAGAGACAACGAATAGAGTATATCGGTCGCACCCAGATCGAGCTTGGCAAACGGGCAGATGAGGTGTGGAGAGTGGTCTGCGGTATCGGACATAGGATCAAATAATTGTATGATGTAAGTATATTTAATTGAAATGGAGAAATTTATGGAGATAGTATTAGTAAGGCATGGCGCTACAAAGATGAATGAGGAGAGAAGATTTGTCGGGATTACGGATGACCCGCTCTCTGAATCGGGAAGGGATCTTCTTTCGGGATATGCCAATGATGGTATTTATCCAAAGATAGACAAACTTTTTGTCAGCCCCATGACCAGATGCAGACAGACTGCAGAGATTGTATTTTCGGGCTATGAACACAATGTCGTAGACAAATTCAAAGAGATGGATTTTGGGATCTTTGAGGGGAAATGCGGGGATGAGCTTGAAAAGGACGATTTCTTTATAAAGTGGATGGAGAGCGAAGGAAAACTCCCTATTCCCGGAGGAGAGCTTCGAGATGACTTTATCGACAGATGCGCAAATGGATTTGAGGAGGCATTTGAGGATTTTCCCGAAGATGCGGATGTGGTAGGTTTCGTTGTACATGGCGGTACGATAATGGCTCTGCTTCACAGATTTTTGGGCACGCCGTTTTATAACTATATTCCTAAAAACGGAAGAGGTTATATCTGTAAGGTTGAAAATACGGAAGATGGCATTAGATTTTCCGATTTAAGGGAGCTGTGATGTTAGCTCATTTGATCGCATTTTGCATTGGATTTATTCTTGATATGATATTTGCGGATCCGTACAGTTTTCCGCATCCGATTCTCTTTGTCGGGAAATTTATCAGTTTCCTTGAAAAGAAGCTTTTAACAGATTCCGATAAAAAGAATCTTCGTAGAGGAGTACTTTTAACGGTTGTTGTTGTTGCCTTCTTTAGTGCGATATATTTTGTTATATCGTTTTTGACATACCGTATCAATATATGGTTTGGCATGGCTGTCGAGGCATTTTTGACCTACCAGCTCCTCGCCGCTAAAAGCCTTGAAAGAGAGAGCATGAAGGTGTATGACAAGCTCGAAAACGGAACTATCGATGAGGCCAGATCTGCAGTGTCAATGATAGTTGGACGGGATACGAAAGCACTTGACAAACGGGGAGTGATAAAGGCTACGGTTGAGACCATTGCCGAGAATGCTTCGGATGGAGTCATAGCGCCGATGTTTTTTATGGCTATCGGAGGTCCGGTGCTTGGAATTTTTTACAAGGCGACCAACACTTTGGATTCGATGGTGGGCTACAAAAACGATAAATACCTGTATTTTGGAAGGGCGTCGGCAAAGTTTGATGATGTACTAAACTTTATTCCGGCAAGGATCAGCGGTCTTTTGATGATAGTCGTTTCATATATCAATTCGGGTTTGTTTGGAAAGAGGTGTTTTTTTGGCAGAGCACTGTCAGGACGCGATGCTTTAAGGATATATAAAAGAGATCGAAATAAACATGCCTCTCCAAATTCGGCTCATACTGAGAGCGTGTGTGCCGGCGCTTTGCAGGTTCAGCTTGCAGGTGATGCCAGTTATTTTGGGAAAATATATAAGAAGCCGACTATCGGTGATGATATAAGACCTATTGAAACGGATGATATTAAGCGTGCAAACAGACTGATGATCGCTTCGTCGGTATTGTTTTTGATCATAGCGTTGGCGGTCATGTCTATAATAACGCTTATTATGATAAACTATTATTTGGAAATTCTTTATATGTAATTATTTATGAGACATGGTTTTACGACGGGCAGTTGTGCGGCTGCTGCCTCAAAGGCTGCCGCATACATGCTTCTTTTCGGAAAAGATAAGAATTCCATAACGATCACTACTCCAAAGGGGCTTGATTTTAAAGCCGAAATACTGGAGACAGTCCGTGGTGAAAAGAGTGTCAAATGCGCTGTCAGAAAAGATGGCGGAGATGATCCGGATGTCACGACGGGCGCCCTGATCTTTGCGGAAGTAAGTATCAGTGACACTGCCGGAATAAGCATAGATGGCGGTGTGGGCGTCGGAAGAGTGACAGCAAGGGGACTTGACCAGCCAGTTGGCAATGCAGCCATCAATCATGTTCCAAGAGAGATGATCGAAAAAGAGGTCAGGGAGATTGTAGATATTTCCGGATATGAGGGGGGGCTTGATATTATAATCAGTGTTCCTGAGGGTGAGGAAATAGCTAAGAGGACTTTTAACCCGCGCCTTGGCATAGTCGGTGGGATATCGATAATCGGTACTAGCGGTGTGGTAGAGCCTATGAGTAAACAGGCTATCATTGACACTATAAGGGTTGAACTCAACATGAAAAAAGAGGAGGGATACTCTACCGCCTTTATAAGCCCGGGCAACTACGGCCTTGATTTTATGAAAAGTGCATACGGCTATGATCTCGACAGAAGCGTGAAATGCTCCAATTTTATCGGAGAGACCATAGATGCGATCGTTGAATTGGGATTTGAATCGGTTCTTCTGACCGGACATATCGGAAAGCTTATCAAGGTGGCGGGAGGCATAATGAACACACATTCCCGTGAATCCGATTCGCGAATGGAGCTGATCGCCGCTTTTGCCTCAAAATACGGAGCTTCATCGGGGGAAGTAAATCAAATCCTGGATTGCCTTACTACCGAGGAGGCGCTTAGCGTAGTAAAAAATGCCGGGATATTGCAGGATGTTATGAACTATGCGGTCTCAAGGATAATCTATTATCTTGACAAACGCGCAATGGGAAAACTGAAAATAGAATGTATTTTGTATTCCAATGATTTCGGAGAACTTGCAAAAAGTGACAAAGCTTTAGAACTGTTGGAGGGTGGTATGTATGGATTATAGTATTATCTGTTTCACCAAAAAAGGTTTAAAGGCAGCGAAAAAAGTCTCGGATCTGATTACCAAAAAAGGTGGTAAGGGTTTTGAACTCTACGTAAAATCCACCCGTGTCGAAGAATGTGATGATTTTACAAAGACCGACCTAAGTGTTTCGGACTGGGCGAGTGAGGCTATGAGAAGAAAGCGGGTACTGCTTTTTGTCGGAGCCTGCGGTATAGCGATCAGGGCTATTGCACCACATATCGAAAGTAAATTATCCGACAGTCCGGTGCTTGTCGTTGATGAAGATGCCAGGTTTGTCATCCCGCTTCTTTCGGGGCATTACGGAAGGGCTAATGAGATTGCGAAAAGAATGGCAGCCGATCTGGGGGCGATCGCGGTAGTGACCACTGCGACCGATATAAACGAGAAGTTTGCGATTGATGTCTTTGCCAGGAAAAACGGCCTTGCGATAACCGACAAGGATAGTATAAAGGTGATATCTTCAAAGATTCTTGCCGGAGAGAGAATAGTGCTTGCCGTCGATAATGAGAGGATCACCGAGGATTCGAAAATCCCAGACGAGGTAAATGTTGTTCCAAGATTTCGCTCGATGTATGATGCGACAAAGGCAGGATTTGCGGACGAAAGAGTAGATGTCACTATCGGCAAGACTTCAAACGGGGCGACCATGCATCTGAAACCCCTTAAATATGTTGTGGGTGTCGGATGCAGAAAAGACACAGACCCTGCGATATTAAAAAAGTTTGTTGACGGCATACTGGCAGATAATGATATTGATATATCGGATGTGCTGTGTATTGCCTCAATTGACCTTAAAGCGGATGAGAGAGCGCTCATTGATTACTCAAATGATAATAAGCTGCCGTTTTTTACTTTTACATCTGATGAACTACAAAGGATTTCCGGTGAATTTACATCTTCTGTATTTGTAAAAGAAACTACCGGTGTGGATAATGTGTGTGAGAGAGCTGCAATTTGTGCATGTAACGAGTATGAGGATGGAGCTGAACTTATCCTTAAAAAAGTTTCGGATAACGGCATAACGGCAGCAATAGCAAAGAGAGATTGGAGAATTAAATTTTATGGAGAATAAAATTTATGTTGTTGGAATGGGACCCGGAGATGAGCAGATGATGACAGCGCAGGCTATACATGTGCTCGACGAGTCGGAAGTGATAATTGGTTACAAAGTTTATATTGACCTTCTTGGTGAGAGATTTTCGGATAAAGAGCTTCTCTCCGGAGTGATGAAAAAAGAAGTGGAAAGATGTGAGCTCGCTTTCGAGAAAGCGAACGAGGGCAAAAAAGTTGCCATTATCTGCAGTGGAGATGCAGGAGTGTATGGCATGGCTTCACTTATGCTGGAGATCGGACAGCGTTATGAGGATATAGATGTTGAGATCATACCGGGTATCACCGCGGCGACAAGCGGTGCAGCTGTGCTGGGAGCACCATTAAACCACGACTTTTGTGTGATCTCACTCAGCGACCTGCTGACTCCGTGGGAGAAGATCGAGAAAAGACTGGTTGCGGCTATAGAGGGAGATTTCGCTATTGCGATCTATAATCCATCCAGCCGAAAGAGACATGATTATCTAAAGCGCGCCTGTGAGATCATGCTTAGTCACTGCGACGGCAACAGAGCTTGCGGCATAGTTGAAAACATTGGCAGAAATCAGACAAAGAGCAAAACAATGACTCTCGATGAACTGAAAGATACTGAAGTCAATATGTTTACGACGGTATTTATCGGAAATTCCGAGACAGTCATACAAGACGGGAAACTAATAACAAAAAGAGGTTATTTGAGTGAGTAGGGTTCTAATCTTTTCCGGTACAACTGAAGGGCGTATGCTTTCGAATACACTGGCAGCTGCAAATATTGACAATGATGTCTGTGTCGCAACCGAGTATGGCAAGATTACAGCAGACGAGACATCTTGTGTAAATCTTATCTCAAAAAGGCTTGATCGGGATGAGATGATCTCGCTTATAAGAGAGAATTCCTACGATCTCATCGTGGATGCTACACATCCTTTTGCAATGCTTGTCACTGAGAATATAAAAGATGCCGCCGTCGAGACCAAAACTGAATACATCAGACTAAAGAGAGATTTAAATACCGACAGTCTGGAATATGACATCAACTATTTCGATACGAACGAAGAATGTGCGAAAGCTCTAAATGATTCAACCGGGAATATCCTGCTTACGACCGGAAGCAAGGAGTTAAAAACATATATCGAAGAAATCTCCGATAAGGACAGGGTATATGTAAGAGTTCTGCCGGGGACGGAAAGCCTTGGTATTTGTGAAGAAAACAATATTTCCGGCAAGCATATAATCGCGATGCAGGGACCGTTTAGTGTCGAACTTAACAGCGCGATCATAAAACAGTTTGACATAAAAAATCTTGTGACGAAGATGAGCGGACGTGCGGGTGGATACGAGGAAAAGCTGATTGCCGCCAAAGAAAACAAGGCTAAGATTTTTGCGATAAAATCTGATGTCAATGATCTGGGAACATCATACGATGAAGTTGTAAAACAGGTATTTGAAAGGTTTGAGGTTATGCCTGAGACTTCATTCGATATAACTCTTGCAGGGATAGGAATGGGAAATACAGCCAACTCCACGCTGGAGGTTAAAGAGAGGATAGATAAGGCGGATATTATCCTCGGGGCAAAGAGACTTATAGCTCCTTATGAGGCTAAGCTTGAAAAACGGGAATACTATCTAAAAGATCAGATCATTCCTTATATCCGTGAATTAAAAGAGCGGTATTCTCATCTTATGCACATAAGAATCGTGGTACTTCTGTCCGGTGATTGCGGGTTTTACAGCGGTTGCACCAAGCTGTATGCAGCTTTGAAAGAAATGAGGGGAGTGGGAATTGGCAAAATAGATATCCTCCCCGGGATTTCTTCGATATCATATCTCTCTTCAAAGATAGGTCAGACATATGATGATGCGCTCATTTTCAGTATGCATGGGATTGATGTTAAAAACCTTTCAAAAAAGATCCGCACCAATAAAAAGATATTTACGCTTACATCCGGGCTTTCGGATCTGAAAAATATTGCTGAAGCGGCAATGGGATTGCAGGTCAGGATAACTGCGGGATGTAATTTTTCTTATGACAATGAGAGCATAGAGACGTATTTGCCCGAAGAGATTAAAAAAATTGATAAAGAGGCGCTGTATACCTGCTTTATATACAATGAAGAGCCTGAGAGATTGCCGCTGTTTTCAGGTATATCGGATGGTGAGTTTACAAGGGCAAAGGTTCCTATGACCAAGGAGGAGATAAGAACTCTATCCGTTTCGAAACTTCATCTTTATGATGGAGCTGTAGTATATGATATCGGAAGCGGATCGGGATCTGTCTCCGTACAGATTGCCTCGGTATCCGATGAGATTTCGGTCTACGCTATAGAACAGAAAGAAGAGGCGTATGGTCTGACTATAGAAAACGCTGAAAAATTCGGGCTTGAAAACATTAAATGCATTAAAGCCAAAGCGCCTGAAGGTTTTAACAATCTTCCGGCACCGACGCACGCCTTTATAGGCGGAAGCTCGGGCAACTTAAAGGAGATACTTGATAAACTCCATGAGATGAATCCGAAGGTACGCGTAGTATTAAATGCGATCAGCCTTGAGACGATAAGCGAGATAAAGGATGTCGTATCATCATACGAGCTTATAAATGATGAGATAGTCCAGCTTCAGGTAAGCAGGGCGAAAAGGATAGGAAATTACAATCTTATGCAGGCGGAGAATCCTGTTTGGATATGTGCTTTTGAGTTTAAATAGCTTTAGTCGGATTGATCTGCAAATGAGTACAGAGGAATGAGCCTGGTAAGCGTTTTGGGAGTTTAGTGAGGGATATTTTCGGGAGACTAGTTATGATTTCAAGTCGTATAATGATAGCCGCTCCAAAGAGTGGGAGCGGCAAGACACTTATAACATGCGCACTTTTATCTGCTTTAAAAAAAAGGGGAATGAAGGTGCGTTCTTTTAAATGCGGTCCGGATTATATCGATCCTATGTTTCACAGAGAAGTGATAGGGATACCGTCGAAGAATCTGGATACTTTCTTTACCGGGGAGGAGACGACAAGGAGTCTGTTTTTACGTGGTGCGGATGGGTATGATATATCTGTTATTGAGGGAGTGATGGGGCTTTTCGACGGACTTGGAGGTATCGCTGAGGTGGGATCCTCTTATCATCTTGCCAAAATTACAAAGACGCCCATTGTTCTGGTTGTCGATGCAAAGGGAATGGGAAAGTCAGTGGCAGCACTGATCGCGGGTTTTTTAAAATATGACACCGAAGGACTCATAGCAGGTGTTATATTAAATCGTATGTCTAAAGGTTATTTTGATATTCTAAAGCCTTATATTGAGTCTGATCTGGGGATCAGGGTACATGGTTATTTCAAGTATGATGAGACGATGAATCTTGAGAGCAGGCATCTTGGACTTGTACTTCCTGATGAGGTAATGGGGCTTCGTGCTACTCTTGATCGGGCGGCTGAGAGTCTGGAGGAGACTGTGGATGTGGAAGCGATGATATCTATAGCCGGGGAAAATGAACCTTTGACCGGGTCTGTGCTGAGCTTGACGAAGTACTCAAATGGCGGAGCTATACAGGGCACTGAGTCTGTCGAAGTGCTGTCGGTAGGGGTTAAACGCCCTGTGATAGCAGTCGCCAAAGATGAAGCATTCTGTTTTATCTATGAAGATAATATAAGGCTTCTCGAGGAAGCAGGAGCAAAGGTCAGGTATTTCTCACCTATACACGATAAGAGGATTCCTGAAGAGAGCAGTGGACTTTTGCTATGTGGCGGATATCCCGAAAACTATCTGCCAAAACTGTCGCAAAACAATACTATGCTCGAGAGTATACGAAAAGCATATGATTCCGATATGCCTGTTGTCGCGGAGTGTGGAGGTTTTATGTATCTGCACAGGACAATAACCGATAAAGACGGTAATGCATATAAGATGGTCGGTGCTATAGATGCGGATTGCCACTATACAGGAAAGCTTGTCCGCTTTGGGTATGTAGAAATAACGGAAAAATCCCCTTCGTTTTTACACGAAGGGGAGATAATAAAAGGTCATGAATTCCATTACTTTGACAGTGATGATAACGGAGCAGGTGTCTGTGCAATAAAAGCGTCATCACATATACTTTCGGGAAAAGCTAAGGGATATGACTGCATTCATACCGAGAAGACAAATAAGTGGGTCGGGTTTCCACACCTGTATTATCCGTCAGATCC
>CAJOQF010000067.1 GCA_905236295.1 uncultured Eubacterium sp.
GAGACCATCAAAAAGGGCTGTGAGATGCTCGGGATGGAAGTACGCGAAGTAGCTGAAATCTGTATTGAAGGAATGAATCCTCATGCGGAAGAGATCGGGCTGCTCGGGACGGAACTAGACCGGTCATTTTTAAAATAGAGCGGATAGATTGTGAATGAGGAATAAATAATATGACAGAAATAGAAAAACTCGAAGCGGGACTCCCGTATTGTTATGACGACCCTGAAATAGAAGCACGTAAAGAAAACGCTATCGTTCAGTGCAGAGAATATAATGCTATAGATGATACGGATTATGATGCGCAGTATGCGAAACTAAAAGAGATGCTTGGCAGCGTCGGTGAGAAGGTTTGGATAGGAAAGACCTTTAACTGTGATAACGGCAAGAAGATTCATATCGGAAATAATTTTACCGGAAACTACAATCTCACAATTTTGGATCTTCGCGAGGTATATATCGGAGATAATGTAATGATAGGTCCGGGTACGACGATAACAACGGTAAATCATCCGCTTACTCCGATGGGCAGAAGAAAACATATCGGTATCGCAAGCCCTGTTACCATCGGAAATGATGTCTGGATTGGAGGAAATGTCACTATTCTCCCGGGCATCACCATCGGCAACAATGTAATTATTGCGGCCGGAGCCGTAGTCACAAAGGATGTGCCGGACAATACGCTTGTTGCCGGTGTTCCTGCGAGAAAAATCCGGGATTTGGAGGATGATACACAGTAGTTTTCCGGGGGAATCTATGATAGAAAAAGAAAAGATGCTTACACAAAAGCTTTATTATGCAAATGACGAAGAACTGATATTGGAGAGAAATAAGGCAAAAAACCTCTGCTTTGAATATAATATGCTTCGTCCGTCAGAAGAGCATAAGCAAAGAAAAATAATGAGAGAACTCTTGGGTGAGACAAAAGATACATTCAGCATCTTGGCACCATTTTGGTGTGATTATGGTTATAATATAGAAATCGGTGAGAACTTTTTTGCAAATCATAATACGGTAATTCTCGATGGCGGGAAAGTTTTCTTTGGAGATAATGTTTTCATTGCGCCTAACTGCGGCTTTTATACGGCAGGTCATCCGATTGACTCTGAGAGGAGAAACGAAGGACTGGAGTATGCATATCCGATTAAGGTTGGAAATAATGTATGGATAGGGGCAGGTGTGCAGGTGATGCCCGGAGTTTCCATCGGAAATAATGTTGTTATTGGCGGCGGAAGCGTGGTGGTGAGGGATATAGCTGACAATTCTGTTGCAGTAGGAAATCCGTGTAGGGTAATCCGTGCGATTACCGAGAAAGATAAAAGAGACTATCTGATGGATGAATAGGAGACACAATCTAATGGAAGATATAAGAGTTGATATGCGGCAAAGGGATGCATATGATATGGATGCTTATTTACGGCAGGAGGAGCTGATATTTAAGCTGAATCATACTATGCCGAGAACAAAAGAATATCAGGATATATTAGATGAGCTCTTCGGTGAGAGAATGGGAAAAGACTCATTTCTTAGAGCGCCTCTTGCCGGAGCCGCATTTGATAAAATGACAATTGGAAACAGAGTCTTTATTAACAGCAACCTGCTTGCGATGGCAAGGGGTGGAATTACAATAGAGGATGATGTGCAGATAGCGGCAAATGTTCAGTTGCTTTCTAACAACCATGACCCTTATGATAGGCAGGTTCTTTTGTGTAAGCCGATTGTGATTAAAGAAGGAGCGTGGATTGGAGCCGGCGCATCCATAATGGCTGGAGTAACGATTGGAAAGTACGCAATTGTAGGAGCAGCATCGGTTGTTACACATAATGTAGGTGATTACGAGGTTGTGGTAGGCACTCCGGCAAAAGTGATAAAGACACTTGATGAAGAA
Organism: uncultured Eubacterium sp.; assembly: GCA_905236295.1. Classification (GTDB taxonomy): domain Bacteria; phylum Bacillota; class Clostridia; order Lachnospirales; family Lachnospiraceae; genus Eubacterium_C. The sequence goes on from CAJOQF010000067.1 coordinate 1,886, forward strand.
AGATTCAGATAAGAGAAAGGATTTGAGATATGAAAGTTTTAATGATTAATGGAAGTCCCCGCGTCGGTGGGAATACGAGTATTGCACTTAATGAGATGGTAAAGGTCTTTGAAGAAGAAGGCGTAGAGGCGGAAGTAGTTCAGATCGGAAACAAAGATGTTCGGGGATGTATTGCCTGCGGATCGTGTTTTGAAAAGGGAAAATGCGTTTTTGATGATATAGTAAACGAGCTGGCACCCAAATTTGAAGAGGCGGATGGACTTGTAGTGTCATCACCGGTCTATTATGCATCCGCAAATGCGACGCTTATTGCCTGTCTGGACAGACTGTTTTACAGTACGCATTTTGATAAAACAATGAAGGTCGGAGCGAGTGTAGTCTGTGCAAGACGAGGAGGGTTGTCTTCGACATTCGATGAGCTGAATAAATACTTTACAATCTGTGGTATGCCGATAGCTTCCAGTCAGTACTGGAACAGTATTCACGGAAGAGAAAAAGGTCAGGCTGATCAGGATGCGGAAGGTTTGCAGACAATGCGCGTGCTTGCGAGAAATATGACATTTCTTATGAAGAGTATTGCCCTAGGCAAAGAAAAATTCGGATTGCCGCAGAAAGAAGAGTGGCAGCCTACACATTTTATTAGGTGAGTAAGTAAAATAACTGGAAATAATTTTTGAGACATAGTATTATTAGAAAAGGCAAAGGCGCTAAAAGAGATGCTTTTGCCTTTTTGTTTAGAGAAAAGTTTTGGAGGATACAAAATGAGACCGATTATAGGAATTGTGCCGCTTGTGGATGAGACAAAGGACAGTCTGTGGATGCTGCCCGGATATATGGATGGCATAACCGATGCCGGCGGAATACCTGTTATGCTTCCGCTGACAAGTGATAAAGAGAAAATAGAAGAGCTTTTGGATATTGCTTCGGGGATACTTCTTACCGGAGGTCAGGATGTGAATCCTGAAATCTATCATGAAGAGCGCAGACCGGAGTGCGGAATCCCTTGCGCCGAGAGAGATGAAATGGAAAGTGAGCTGCTAAGACAGGCGCTTGAAAGAGATATGCCGGTTCTTGGTATATGTCGGGGAATACAGTTTTTAAATGCATATCTTGGCGGTACATTGTATCAGGATCTTAATACACAGCATCCGACAGCTACGGAGCATCACCAGAAACCGCCATATGATGTGCCGGTTCATAATGTTAGCATACAAAAAGACAGTAGCCTGCATAAACTGCTTGGGACAGATACACTCGCCGTAAACAGCTATCATCATCAGGCGATAAAGGAAAAAGCGGATGCCCTCGAAGCTATGGCTGTATCGGAGGATGGGCTTATTGAAGCGGTGAGAATGCCGGATAAAAAATTTGTGTGGGCATTTCAATGGCATCCGGAGTTTTCATATAAATCCGATATCTCCTCACGGAAGATATTTGAGGAGTTTATCAGATGCTGCGAGAAATTGCATAAAAACATACTAACATAATTATTGCACAATAACATAAACAGTGTTATTATATGGAAAAGTGTTAGAGAGGCGATTTTATGTTGGATAGCTTGATTAAGAATACATTTGGAATAGATTGCAGTAGCGAGGAAATCCGATTGAAGGGATTGCCTCTGTATTTGCTGTCTGGGAGAAAGATATATAAGGTGACGGTAGGCAGTGTGCAGTTTATTCTGGTAGAGCTTCAAGCCAAGGATAGATTTGGAGCAGTAGCATTGCAGAAGCAGATGGCGATTTACTATAAAAAGACGGAAATGGATGTGGCTTTTGCATTTTCTGATTTTTCTAAGGTACAAAGAGATGCCCTTATTTCAAGAGGAATTCCGTTTATTGCGGGTACGGATCAGGTCTATTTACCATTTTTGGGAATCCTTTTTCGCAATAATTTTAAGAAAAAAATGGAACTGCCTGAAGAACGCATGATGCCTGCTACACAGAGCCTTTTTCTGTATCTGTTATACAGCAAAAGAGATTTTGTGATAAAAAAACAGGCTGCTGAGGAACTTAATCTGACCGGCACATCAATAACCAGAGCTTCGGGGCAGCTCAGGAATATGAAGTTGCTTTTAGAGGAGCAGCGAGGCAAGGAAATATATATGAAGCTGGTTGCAGATGGGCTGGAAATGTATAAGATGGCAGAGAATTATCTTATAAATCCCGTGCAGAAGGTTATCTATGTAGAGGGCGCGGAGAAGTACGGACTCCTTGCCGGAGAATCAGTACTTAGCAGACATTCTATGCTCTCTGAACAGACAACTCGCACATATGCTCTTTACAAAGGATCGGATGTAGTATCACAGCTTAAAGAGATAGATCCCAAGTGGCAGACCGGCGAAAATATATGTAGGCTGGAGCTTTGGAAATATGACCCTGAATTATTCGCAGTAGATGGAGAAGTGGATCCTGTTTCTTTGGCAAAGAGTCTTTCGGATAATGATGATGAGCGCGTGCAGGGAGAATTGGAAGATTTTATGGAGGAGTATAAATGGTAAACGGCATTGAATCTTTTAGAGAGAAATTTGCGGGATATGAAGATTGTTACACAATTATAGGCGGCACGGCTTGCGATATATTGATGTCAGAAGCAGATTTTGATTTCAGACAGACCAGAGATATAGATATGATACTGATTCTGGAGGATAAGAGGGAAGCGTTTGCGAAAACCTTTTGGGAATACATTAAAGAGGGCGGATATAGATGCGGCTGGAAAAATAATGATGAAGCACATTTCTACAGATTTACAGAACCTAAATCCGGATACCCTTTGATGATAGAACTGTTTTCCAGAAGACAGGGATATCATCTGGAAGTAGAGGAAGGGATTATTCCGGTTCATATTGATGATGAGATATCAAGCCTTTCTGCCATCCTGCTGGATGATGACTTTTATAATTTTATGTTATCCGGAAGGAAAGAGGTAAATGGTCTAAGTGTTTTGGGAGCGGAATATATCATTCCGTTTAAGATGTATGCATGGCTTGATCTGAAAGCAAAAAAGGCAAATGGAGAACATGTAAATGAGCGGGACTTGAAAAAACATAAGAATGATGTGTTCAGGCTACTGCAGATAGTGAATGCTGATGGACATATAGGCGTAGAAGGACTTGTAAGAGAAAGTATAGAGAATTTTATACAGGATATACAATCAGAAACCATACGAACGGAACAGTTTGGTCTGCTTATAACAAAGGATGAGTCTTTGGAGATTTTAAGGAATATTTATCTGAATGCATAAGAGTCAGTTGCCGGGCGACATTGGAAAACAAGCGGAGATAACAAACGAAGAAAACAAAACTTATGATAAAGATGATTATTAAAATGAATGATGAGAAAATAGCGGAGCAGCATGATTACGCCATAGAACAGGTTTGCTCGAATATAGATCGCATTTTCAAATCAAAGGGAATGGAAAAGAAGGAGATTGACGGCGGAATGGAGTACGCCGGACATGAGCTTCCAACAGATTTCGCATATTTTGGTAAAATAATGATTGGATTAAAGAAACAGCCGTGGTTTATGGATGAGGTGCGAGCCGTAATAGACGGTTCCCTGCAATGAACATAGCACACTGAATCAGAAAACAATGCTTCAATGCATCGATGCCGCAAAGGATATAACAATAAA
>CAJOQF010000068.1 GCA_905236295.1 uncultured Eubacterium sp.
ATCTTAGGAAGCATGGAGCCTGCGCCAAATTGTCCCTCTTCTATGTATCGTTTGCTCTCCTCAACAGTCATCTTGGATACTTCCTTTTGAGTTTCCTTGCCAAAATCGAGGCAAACATGCTCAACATCCGTCATCATGATGAGGATATCGGCATCCACAAGTTCCGCAAGTTTTCCGGCTGCCGTGTCTTTTTCGATGACGGCAGAAGCACCCTTTAAGTTGTTGCCCTGCTTTAACACCGGAATTCCGCCGCCGCCGCAGGCAATCACTACCTGATCTGCATCGAGAAGTGTATTGATGGTGTCTATCTCTACAATATCAACCGGTTTTGGCGAAGCTACAATTCGCTTGTAACCGCCTTCAACCTCTGTTACATGATTTCCCTTTTGCTCCTGAGCGTCAGCATCCTCCTTGTCCATAAGACGGCCTATTATCTTGGTCGGCTCATAGAACGCCTCATCATAAGGATCTACCACAACCTGAGTCAATACTGTTGATACCGGCTTGACTATGCCACGGTTTAAAAGCTCGGTTGTTATAGCATTCTGAAGATCATAACCGATGTATCCCTGGCTCATAGCCGAACAGACGCTCATCGGTGTGGATGTGTACTCCGGATAGAGTCTGGCAAACTCCGACATCGCAGTGTGGATCATTCCTACCTGAGGTCCGTTTGAGTGAGTTACTACCACAGCATATCCTCTCTGGATCAGGTCAGCTATCACCTTTGATGTGGATTTTATTGCCTCCTGCTGTTTCGGAAGTGTCTTTCCAAGCGCATCATGTCCGAGCGCAATTACTATTCTGGTTTTTTTCATGTTTCTTACCCTGCAGAGTGCACGCCATGCTTCCCATGTTAGCCACAGCTTACCACTCTTTCATATTTGTACTGTAATTTTAAAGTTACCTAGTGGAGTAGACGGGAGTTGAACCCGTGTCCGAAAGCCCGTTCATTGTACTTCTACTATCATAGTCTGTTGTTTGAGATTCCCTCACTCGCGCGAAAACAGACATCCTCGCGACTTTGGTAGCTTCATAGATCCGCACGCGCGCTCAAAGCTTTGCGCACGCCGTTTCCTGCTAAATAATGATACCTGAGATAAAAGCGCAGGTTCTTAAATCAGAGGCACGCTGCAATTAAGCTGCAGCGAGTGCGTAAGAAGTATCTTCTTTAGCGTTTAATTTTAGGTTGGAGTTTGACGCACTGCCTTACGGATAGCTTCTCCAACTTCAAGACTCCCGTCGAAACCGGTACTACCCCATATTTAGTTTTATAATATAACAGGCTAAAACCTGCCATAAACTTATTTATAGATTGCGTATCTTGAACTCACGCTGAGCCTCGCGTCTCATATCTTTCTTCGCGATATCTGCGCGTTTGTCGTAGAGTTTCTTTCCTTTTGCCAGTGCAATCTCAACCTTTACAAGGCTTCCCTTAAAATAAACCCTAAGCGGGATTATGGTGTATCCCTGCTCTTTGGTCTTGCCGAGAAGTTTGCTTATCTCCTTTTTGTGAAGGAGCAGCTTTCTCTCCCTGAGCGGATCCTTGTTAAATATATTTCCCTTTTCATAGGGCGAAATATGCATACCGTAGATGATCATCTCGCCGTTTACAATATGAATGAATGATTCTTTGATGCTGCATTTACCCATGCGCAGCGACTTCACTTCAGTACCTGCAAGCGAGATACCCGCCTCATATTTTTCTTCTATAAAGTAATCGTGGTAAGCCTTTTTGTTGTTGGCTATAAGGCGTTCACCCGATTTTTTCCCCTCATTTCCCATTATAAACTTCTTCCTCCTGATATACAAGTGACAAACTAATGAAAAAGGCTACCGTTATTTCGGTAGCCTCTGTAATCTTATTGGAAATATGCCATTGCAAGCACGGCCGAGATCGCGATGAAGAGTGTTACGAACAACACTGTGATCTTAACAAGATTTCCCTCCATAGATCTGCCCTTGTTCTTCTGCCAATAGCTGTTGTCTACAGCTCCGCTGAGAGAACCGAGACCGTTCTGTTTTCCTTCCTGGAGAAGGATAACCAATATAGATAAAGCGCATACCGCAATCAAAACTATAATAAGTACAACTTTAAGCGTATCCAAAACTTAAACCTCCTAAACTACCAAGCGGGAAACTCCCCTTTTCATTCACATAACTCATGTATAATATCATGAGAAAAACAAAAAATCAAGCATTTTTTAATTTATAAGACATTTTATGAACAATCCCTCGGATCACTGTCCCCTCAAGAGCTCCACTACCACATCCTCGGACGGGAATGACTTGCAGGCGAGACGATATCCCTCGTCCAACTCCTCCTGACTGATATGAGTCATATCCTGAATCGTAACAGGAGTAGCTCCCTCCAAGAATTTTACCTTGCATTTTCCGCAGGTTCCCATGCCTCCGCATTCAACCTTGAAATGCGCACCATTTCTTCTCAAGATTTCAAGAAGACTCTTGGGTTTCTGGATAGGTCTTACATCCTTTTTTGCATCGAGAAGTCCGAAGAGACGCTTTCTTCCGCTTTTTACTTCGGAATCTCCACCTCCTATCAGGATTTCTTTTTTCTCATTTCCGTTAATAACAGTTATTTTCATACAAGACATCCCCACAAAAGCTTTTTCCTCTGACAAATTTGGCTGCGTCGACGACGCAGCCAAATAATTCTTAACTTATACTTGTGGCACTTCGACAGGCTCAGTGCCCGAGAGCTATTACGCTTCTTCCTTTGATTCTTCTTTGTCTTCTTTCTTCTTCGGCTTAGCTCTCTGCTTTACGCTATCCATGATAAGGTCAATCGCCTTGCGCATCTGAAGATCTTCTCTGATGTTCTTCTTCTCTTCATCTCCCATAAGCTCAAGGATCTTGTCCTTTTCCATCTGGTACATCTCGGCCATCTTCTCGATCTCTTTATCGAACTCTTCGTCAGTTGCCTCGATGTTCTCCTCTTTGACGATCTGTCCAAGCACGAGTGAGTTGTTGATGTTCTTGATCGCCTCAGGACGAAGCTCTTCCTTGAGTGAATCAAGGTCTGCTCCTGAATACTGAAGATACATATCCATTGAAAGTCCCTGTGACTGGATTCTCTGAGCGAACTCATTTACCATGTTGTTTACCTGAGTCTCGATCATCGGCTCCGGAACATCCATCTTAGACTTGTCAACTATCTTTGCAAGGGCCTCCTCTTCCTGTGTGAAGCGGGCATTGTCTTTCTTTCTCTCCTCGAGTTTCTCTTTTACGCTTGCCTTGTACTCGTCGAATGTATCAAACTCTGATACGTCCTGTGCAAACTCATCATCGAGAGCCGGAAGCTCTTTCTCCTTAACCTCGTGTATCTTAACCTTGAATACAGCCGGCTTGCCTGCGAGCTCTTTTGCGTGATACTCCTCAGGGAATGTAACGTTTACTTCAACCTCATCTTCAGCCTTCTTGCCGATAAGCTGATCCTCGAATCCCGGAATAAATGAGCCTGATCCGATAACAAGTGTGTGATTCTCAGCCTTGCCGCCTTCGAAAGCCTTGCCATCCATATATCCGTCAAAGTCGATAACTGCGCTGTCTCCGTCCTTGATAGCACGGTCAACAACTACCATTCTCGAATTTCTCTCCTGCTCAGACTTGATCTCCTCGTCGATCTCCTCGTCTGTAACTGTGCAGTCAATCTTTGTAACCGTAACTCCGATGTACTTGCCAAGCTCAACCTCAGGTCTTACAGCCACCTTTGCTGTGAAGATGAACTCCTTGCCCTTCTCCATCTGTGTTACATCTATCTCAGGCATTGAAACGATCTCAAGACCGCACTCTTCGGATGCATCACCATATGCCTTCGGTAAAAGCTGATTTGCTGCATCCTCATAGAAGATACCTGCACCGTAGATCTTTTCGATGACCTGTCTCGGTACTTTACCCTTTCTGAAGCCGTCAATAGAAATCTTCTTACGCTGCTTCATGTATACTGAATTGACAGCTGCATCAAAATCTGCTGCCGGAACACTTACGGTAAGCTTTGCCATATTATGTTCCAAATTCTCAACTTTTACACTCATTTTATAAATTATCCTCCTAAAGTATCTATAAGTAAATATAAACCTAAGAGCCTACATAAGCACGCTCTGAGATGCCATTTTAGCACAGAATGTTTTTTATTTCAAGAGCAAAAATCTCCTATACGAAATTTCAAGCCTGCTCTTTTCGAAAAATCGAAAAAAGGCCGTCATTGATCACTACAAAAATGGTCAATTGCGAACATGAGCTCGTTGCACGAATAATTTAGCCTATAACATCCTCACGGATCTTCTTTGCTGCATCGGCATTCTGCAGGTAAGCCACTATCTCAAGTGCAAAGTCAAGTGCCTTGCCCATTCCCGGAGCCGTAATAATATTTTTGTCCTTTACAACCTCGTTCTTTACATAGGTTGCCCCTGTAAGTTTGTCCTCAAATCCCGGATATACGGAAGCTTTTTTGCCATCAAGGACACCTGCTTGTCCCAATATAAAAGGAGCTGCACATATGGCTGCGACAAGCTTTCCGGCTTTTGCATACTCCTTAACGGTGTCGACAACCTTCTCGTTGTTTGCAAGATTTGTCGTTCCCGGCATACCTCCCGGAAGCACAACCGCGTCAAATGAAGCGAGATCAACCTCGTCGATCACATCATCCGCATACAACTTTATGTTGTGCGCACCCTTTATCACCTTGCCACCCTCAATCGAAACAGTGGTGATATCCTCCCCTGCCCTTCTTAAGATATCAACTGTGGTGAGACCTTCTATCTCCTCAAATCCGTCAGCAAGAAACATTAATACTTTACTCATAGTTTTCCTCCCTGTTTTAAGGCGTCGCTTCGACAGGCAAAACGACCTGTTTACCGTACCATCTTTTTGAGGCTTTCCGAATATGGTGCCCTGGCTATTCCGTTTTCCGTGATAATCGCAGTTACCAGATCGTTGTCCGTCACGTCGAATGCCGGATTATATACCTTGACTCCCTCCGGCGCCATAGGTTTCTCATACCATTTCTTTTTAACCTCGTCCGCCGGTCTCTCCTCGATCTTTATATCATCTCCGGTCGGAGTATTGAGATCGATGGTGGATGTAGGCGCACATACATAAAACGGAATACCATATCTCTTTGCAAGTATTGCCACGCCGCTGGTCCCGATTTTATTCGCAACATCTCCGTTTGCAGCCACACGGTCACAGCCGACGAATACCGCATCAACCCAACCCTTCTTCATGACGCTCGATGCCATGTTATCGCAGATAAGAGTGACATCCACTCCCGCAGCGTAAAGCTCGTAGGATGTAAGTCTCGCCCCCTGCAACAGAGGTCTGGTCTCATCCGCAAAGACCCTTAAGTTATAGCCCTTTTCATGCGCCAGATAAATAGGCGCTGTGGCTGTGCCGTATTTGCTGGTTGCAAGCTGTCCCGCATTACAGTGGGTGAGCACTCCGAATCCCTGCTTTATAAGCGTGATGCCGTGCTCTCCGATGCTCTTGCAGACCCGGGTATCCTCAGCATGTATCGCCTTTGCCTCAGCCTTAAGTTTTTGCTTTATCTCAGCGATGCTTAGATCTTTGTTTGCCTGCACGCAGCTGTCCATGCGGTTTAGCGCCCATGAAAGGTTGACCGCAGTAGGTCTTGATGAATCGAGATACTCTTTTTGTTTTTTGAACTCGGCGTAAAAGGAATCGAAATCATCTGCCTCTATTCTCTCGGCAAGAACATAGATTCCATATGCTGCTGCCACACCGATAGCCGGCGCTCCCCTTACCTTCAGCTCATATATTGCATCCCAGATATCCTTGGCTTTTGTAAGATGCAGTATTTCCGTTATGTTTGGCAACTTTGTCTGGTCGATTATAAGAAGAGCGCATTCCTCCTCATCAAAGTCGACCGTATTGTAATTTAATATATTATCAGATGACATAGAACCACCCCTCGTCAGTATCAAGATTTTGCAGCTGGAGCTCCTCATGTTTTCCATGTTTATAGATAAGCTCCTGGTTTTTAATGGTCACTCTCGTGCCCGGAGTTATCGACTGAGTGATAAATGCATTCGAGCCTATCACACAATTCTCTCCGATGACCGTCTCTCCACCGAGTATTGATGCTCCTGAGTAGATGGTAACGTTGTCCTCTATGGTAGGATGTCTCTTTACCGTCTTTAATGTCTGTCCTCCGCGGGTTGAGAGCGCACCGAGGGTAACTCCCTGGTAAATCTTAACATTTTCCCCGATGATGGTAGTCTCACCGATAACTATACCTGTTCCATGGTCAATAAAGAAGTATTTTCCTATCGTTGCACCCGGATTTATATCGATTCCGGTAAGTGAGTGAGCATGCTCCGTCATGATCCTCGGGATGAGCGGCACTCCAAGTTCGTAGAGCTCATGCGCAATTCTGTTTGTGGTGATCGCCATAAGTCCCGGGTAGGAAAGGATTATCTCGTTGGTGTTGTATGCCGCCGGATCCCCGTCATATGCTGCCAGCACATCAGTCTCGGTGTACTCGCGGATCTTCGGAAGCTTCTCAAAGAACTTTATGCAGATAAACTGAGCCTCTTCCTCCACCATATACGGGCGCTTGCCCTGGTGTTGCGGAAGCTGTGTCAGTGCTATGGACACCTGCTTGTTGAGGTTGTACATTACATCCTCCATAAGCGTTGTAAGTCTGGAATCCATATTGTAAAATCTGTATCTCTTGTCATTGAAAAATCCCGGATAAATGATCTTCATAAGTTTATCGAGAATCTCTCTTATCCGCACCTTGTCCGGCTGGTTAAACAGCTCAATCTTGTTGATCGTTCTGTCATCCTTGTAATCTTTAAGCAGATTACCCACTATACATTCGATAGTATCCTTTATCGTATCTGACATTTTTAATTCCTCTTATCCTGATCGTTATTTATTTTCGCGTTTTTCTTTGCGAATTTCGCCGCCTTCTTCGCAGCTTTTTTTGCCTCAGCTTTTTGTCTGAAATCAGGTGATTTCCTTGCTTTACAAATGCGATAAACTACGTAGATAACGACAGCAATTATGATTATATACCAGAATGCATGAACAAGGAAGAGGAAAATTCCCTGAACGAACGAAACGAAGTATGCAACCGAATCTTCGCCAGCCTC
>CAJOQF010000069.1 GCA_905236295.1 uncultured Eubacterium sp.
AATTTCGCCAGCCGCAGTGATGTTTTAAACCACCCCACCACCGCAGCCAGCAAGGAAGATATAGTAAATATGAAAAGGAGCATGATCAGTATTCCTGCCTTTGAAGAGCTTTCGCCTATCATGGAAAACTCAGAAACCGTCTTGCCATCCAATGAAGCGTATGGCAAAAACAATGCGACAGCGCCGATTACCGCAGGAATAAGGGCATATATGTACCAGTCAAGATTTAAACCATTAACAATTTTATTATTCACTGGAAGCCCTCCTCATTCTGTAGTGCATTTGATCTTGAGTATGTAACCAATGTAAATGTCGCCGAAATGACAAATACCATAATACCAATGGCTGCCGCAAGATTATAATCGTTATTATCCTTCGTCAGCTTATACAACCACGTTACCAAAAGGTCGGTCTTGCCTGCTCCTTTATAGTATTCAAGTGTAAGCGGCGCACCACCCGTCAGGAAATAAATGACTCCGAAATTATTTACATTCGCTATTAACTGCGAGATGAGATAAGGTGTTGTAACAAACCACATGTACGGGAATGTGATCTTTCTGAACATTGTCACCGGACCGGCTCCGTCAAGCTTTGCGCTTTCATACAGCTCCGCAGGAATATTCATTAAAATTCCGCTTACCATCAACATCGTCGACGGTACACCTATCCAAAAGTTTACAACTATGACCGTCACTCTCGCCCATGATGGGTTCGTCAAAAACGGAAGTGCGTGATCCGTGATACCCCATGTCTGCAGCAGCACGTTAAAGATTCCTCTTTCGCCAAGCATGGTACCTACCACCAGCAAAGAGATAAACGCGGGAATTGCCATCGTAATAACGAAAACCGTACGCCAGAATTTCTTGAACTCTATTCCCTTTGAATTGATGATCATGGCAAGGAGCATTCCACCGAAGTAGCATGTAAACGTCGAGCAAAAAGCCCATACCAGCGTCCACCCCAGAACCGGCCAAAACGTGGCTGAAAGCTTGCCTCCCGAAGCAATCAGCTTCGCAAATGTAGAAAGTCCTACCCAGTCAAAAAGGGTTCCGGGCGGTTGATGCTTTGCATCATAATTCGTAAATGCCATCAACACCATGTATAAAAGCGGCATTACCGTAAATATGGAAAGTCCCGCTACCGGCACCGATAAAAAGAGGAAGTGAATATTGTCATTAAAAAGGCTTACAACATCCTCTTTAAAACTGTTTACGTGTCTGCCAAGGCTCTTGCGATAACGCGCACGCTCTCCTGAATGGATGGAAAAAAGCCATAAAACAATAAACGCCACAGTTATAACTATCGTAACTACCCCACCCAGCAGCAGAAGCATAGAATTGTCTCCCTGGGATACGATATATATTCCCTGGGCTTCATCATAGACCATACCCTGTTCGCTGGTACCGAGTGTGATAAGACCTTTAAGTGCCGGTATACCGCTTATTGCCATATATATAAAATACAGACACTCCAGCGCAAGAAATATTGCACCCTTTATTCTCTGCTCATTGAAAATATTCGCCAATCCGCAAAACAGGAATGAGAGCTTTGATATCGCATCTCCTTTGGTAAAGGTTTCGATGAAACCTCTACCGTTAGGAGACATAGGCTTTATGAGTTTTTCTTTTTCCGCCATCGTCAAACCCCTTTTTATTTATCCAACACACCATTTACCAATGCGTCTAATTGACTTTGAACCTTGTCCTTACTGGCATCATCAGACATTACCCACTCTGCAAAAGCCTTCATTGGATCCCAGAAATTGTTGATTTCCGCTATAGAAGGCTGGTTCGTTGCAACCTCTCCTTCTCCGATCAATGCTGCGGCGGCAACATCATCCCCAAGCTTGTCCTGTAAAGTTATCGCGCAGGGAATCTCGCCAGCTTCTTTATAACGGGTAAGCGCATTTTCTTCATTACAGAAGTAGCATGCCAGCTCCTGTGCACATGCAGGGTATGCTGTATTTGACTTGACTGCAAAGGTCTTGAAATCGATAAAATTGGAAAGCTGTACTTCATTTCCTCCGATATTAGCCGTCGGAAGGGGAACCGCTCCCAATTTATCTCCGAGTACGTTGTTGTATGATGTCTCATCTGTACCGCATGCCCATGCACCGTTGCAGATAGCAGCCACGTTTCCATTAGTGAATTCGCTCGAGCCCGCGCCATCGGTATCAGCAATAAACTTAGGATTCTTTGCAAGACCTATCATGTACTCTGCTGCGGCAACGCCATTTTCGTTGTTAAATGTGCAATCTGTCGGATCTGTTCCATCCTCTCCAAAGAGGGTGCAGCCTGCTCCGTAAAAATACATTGCGTCATACCACGGCTCCTTCATGTTTACAGAAAAATTGTATTTTCCGTCGCCTAAATCCTTTGACATTAAAGTGTCAAGGTTCTTTACATCCTCTTCTGATACAAGATCCTTGTTGTAGTACAGGAAGTATGAATTAAGGCTCCACGGAACCGCATACATTTCGCCGTCTCTTGTACATGCATCTATGGCTGTTTCGGGTGTTATCTCCTTTATCTCATCAACTCCCTTTGTGATAGGAAGAAGGGAACCGCTTTCTATCAACCCGGTAAGTGCGCCGGACGGAAGCATAAATACATCTGCCGCTGTATCGGGATCGGTCTCTATCGCTGCCTGAGATTCATCAATACCCGTAATAGCAATCTCGTAATCAATATCATACTCATCATGTGCTTCATCAAACGCCTTAACCATGGCGTCCGTAATATCAACCTCTTCTTCAGGAACCCAGATTTTCAATGATACCTTTCCGTCATCAGCCCCCTGAGATTTACTTTTCCCGCTGTTTGATCCACCGCAACCGGTAAACATGGAGACCGAAAGTACTCCCACCATAGTAAGTGCCGCCATCTTTTTTAAATTCATAACTTTCCTCCTCGTGATATAAGTTAACAGGTGTTAGGTTAATCGCTTAACTATATGATAAAATGTTTAGCCTATTTTGTCAATAGGGCATATCATTTTCTACAGTTATTACGTTTTTCACCTTTGATTATTGTACAATGCAGTTAAATAATATCATGTTTTTGATATGGATGAATAATTTTTGATAGATTAAACGATTTACTTCATAACCTTTTTTACTATGTAAAATTCCCATGGTTTCATTACAACGCTTCCCGTTGGAGCTTCAACCTCATTCTTTGTCTTTCCACCAACCTGATGCAGGAGCACAGTATCATTTTCTTCTAATAATCCCTCAAGCATAGCTTCATGCTCATTCTTTGACAGATTAAAGACGCAGATTATATCGTCCTGACCCTTTTCTCTTTCAATCGCAAATATTTCTTTATCTCCGGCTTCAAGTATCTCCATTTCATCATCACCAAATACCCCCACATGTAAGGCTTCATTGTCTGTACGTATTTTTGACAGAGCTTTAAGTACATCGCCATAATTTCGACCTGCACCCTTCCAATCAATTGTATCCTTCTCCATAAATTCCAACGCATGAGCATTTGCTATCTCATCTCCCGAATAGACCATAGGCACTCCCGGGAGCATGTATATAAGCGCGAAAAAAGCACCTAATTCTTCATCGAAAAACGCATCTCCAACTGTTCTGTCATAGGAATTGGTGTCATGATTTCCAAGATAATTCATGACAAATGCGCCCTCAGGAAGATTGTCTCGAATATAAAGCTTCAATTTATCAGAGCTCTTTGAACCGTTAGCTACATATACGAGATTCTCATACAAATCCGATGCGTAATTGCAGTCAAAGGCGCTCTCCAACAGACCATCATTTATCCAGCCAAGATCCTCTTCGAGCATAAATACAGGCTTTACTTCCTCGATCCCGGCTCTGGCTTCTTCCCAGAAATCCCGCGGCACACCGGGCGCATAATCACAGCGAAATCCGTCAATGTCGAAATCCTTTACCCAGTATTTCATGCTCTCTATCATTTCTTTTCTCATTTCAGAGTTATCATAGTTTAAATCCGCGACATCAAGCCATCCCGTACCTTCCGGAGAAATAATCTCACCGTCCTTTTGTGTATACCAGTCAGGATGGTCACTTATCCAGGGATTATCCCATCCCGTGTGGTTAGCAACCCAATCCAGCATCACATGAAAGCCTTTTTCATGCGATACATCTACCAGTTCTTTAAACTCCTCTTTTGTCCCGTAATCAGGATTTACCTCCGTATAATTTCCAACCGAGTAATAAGATCCGAGACTTCCTGCCCGATTCTTCTTTGAAATGGGATGAATCGGCATGAACCACAAGGTGTTGAAGCCTTCTTCTTTAAGCTCATCCAGGTGTTCTTCAAATGCCTTAAATGTGCCTTCCTCAGTATATTGACGCAGATTTACTTCATACAGCACTGCATCTGCCACCCATTCGGGCTGTTTTCTTTTTGCAGATTCAATCTCTTCTTCGATCTCATTATTCCCCTGCGCAGACCCTCCTCCGGTGCATCCGCAAATAATCATTCCCAC
>CAJOQF010000070.1 GCA_905236295.1 uncultured Eubacterium sp.
ATGATGTTTTGGAAATATGCGCCGATATGTTTTTTGTCGTCACCCTCGAGGGATGAAATGTCAACCGCAGGACAGTATTCTATGATGACATCACACGCCTTTACAAAAGGCAGGTGATTTTCGAATATTTCTCTGGTGTTGGTGATGGCAACCGGAATGACAGGACATTTTGCCTTTTGTGCCATCTTGAAAGATCCATCTTTAAACGGAAGGATTATCCGGTCGGGATCACTGTTTCTGGTGCCTTCCGGGAAGATGAAGATGGAAACTCCGGATTTTAATTCTTCTGCGCCAGATATGATGGTCTTGAGTGCGGCCTTCATATCGGTGCGGCTCATAAACAGACAATGCAGTCTCCTCATCCACTCTGATAGAAGGGGTACGCGCTCTATATCATCTTTTGCCACAAAACCTGTGAGGTTGGGAACTCGTGAGTATGTGAGCAGGATGTCGAACCAACTGCTGTGATTTGCCACATAGAGAACTGACCCGTTTTTTGGGACGTTTTCTTCTCCTATAACCCGAAGACGCACTCCGCAGATTCTGCATATTACCCTGAATGCGACCTGAACCATGTGAAGACAACGCAGATCAGAAGCTGCACGGTTGCGTTTGGCGCGCAGGGTCTCGACGCCCAATACCGGGATTCCGACTATCAGGTAGACGATGGCGACAGCAAAACCAAGTATCATTCTAAACATCAGAGCATTCCCTTGACTTCTTCCATTACTTTATCATAGAGAGCAAGGCAGTCATCATGCTTTGCTTTGACTGTGTCGACATCCGATGCCTTTGCGGCAGTCTCAAGCTCAAGCGCAAACTCGGCGAGAGTCTCTGCGCCGATGGTTCTTGAGGTGCTCTTTAATGCGTGTACCTTTGTCGCATACAGAGCCATATCTTCGTCCTTGTATGCATCTTTCATAAAGCCGACTACTTCGGCAGAATCTTCAATATAAGTCTCGAGCATTTCCTGGTAGAATTCTTCGTCGTCCATGCAGTATTCAAGGCCGACCTGCTTGTTGATCAATTCGCTCATATTAATCCTCCTCGAAATGTTAAGTTAACTGTTACCTAACAGTATACCTTTTTTGATGCCTTAATCCAAGTGATTTTTGCTATGAAAAGAAATTATTTAGCTTTTCCAGGATTACATCATGAGGTGTGCTCTTTAGTATGTAATCTACGGATCCTGTGTGCATGCCGTTGACCACGCTTCGCACATCGTTCTTTGCGGTCAAAAACATGATAGGAATGGCCTCTGTACCGGGGTTGTGGCGAATCTTGTCGGCAACTTCCGGACCGTTTACTGTCGGCATCTCGTAGTCCAGTAGTATCAGATCCACATGGATTTTGGTGAGTATCTTAAATGCGTTCAGACCGGAATTGGCGGTGTAAACGCGAAAACTCTTGGACAGTAGATTCTTCATGGTCTGAAGCTGTACGGGGTCGTCATCCACGACCATAACCTTCTTTGCGTAGAATGATCGCATAATGTTGCCGGCCTCGTCTTTTAGAGTTTCCGATATATCGTCGGCAGAGAGAGGTCGCTCGAAAAGCTTGACAACCATCTCTGCGGGGTAATCCCTGAGAAGGTATGCAAGTTCGCTCTTGGCACCACCGATGAAGAAGCGGACGTCCTTTTTGTCGACCATTTTTGAAGCCAATTCAAGTACGTCTTCGACCGGATCGTCTGAGTCATTCAGATATAGAAACCATATTTGAGGAATCTCGGGCAGCTTTAATATAGCGTCGGTGTCCGGCTTTGTTTCTATGATATCTATATCGCGTTTTTTGAGTTCGTTTATAAGTGTTCTGGCTACGAATGAAGTAGACTGTTCAAGTATAAAAAGTACCTTAACGCCCATGTGATAATCCTTTCGATCAATGGTTGGCAGCTATTTTTTCTATCTGTTCCCAATCTGAGTGGAGAGCTGCCTTTTTTAAACTTTCAAATTCTTCTTTGTAGTTGTCGGGGAATGAATATTTGTCTGCTTCTTTAATGATCGTGTCAATTCCCTCCAGGTCAAATACACCCAAGAATTCATTGATAGCGGTGTATAATTCCTTGATAAGCTCCTCGGATACCATAGGTTTGTCGGTGGCTTCTTCGGTAAAGAGTGAAGCGAATATTCCCTTGAAAGAAGAGTATTCTTCGATGAGAGCCGGTGTGTCCAGTCCGATTGTTTTTGTGGCGGATTCATCGCCGTCTTTTGCCTTGTTGCCGGCATCCTCGAGCAGTTTTGCCATATCTGAGAGATGTGGAGCTCCAACTAACTTTGCGGAACTTTTCAGTGCGTGTACCACTGTAGTGTAACCAGTGTAATCCGATTCTTCATAAGCGGTAGTTATCGATGCTATCTTGTCTTCTATAGTATCATAAAAAACTTTAATAGTCTGCACTAAAAGCTCATCATTTTTTGAGAATTGTTTGGCTAGTTCATAGTTGAGCTTTGGCTGTCCATCATAAAATTTAGCGAGCTCTGAGTCCGAATCAGGGATTTCCGACACGGAAACAGCAGTAACCTTCTCGGGCGGAAGATATTTTACTATTGCATTTTCCAGCTGGCGCCCCTGTATCGGTTTTGTCAGATAATCCGAAAAGCCGACTGAAAGGTAGTGATTCTTTGCGCCGACTATGGCATCAGCAGTCAGGCAGATAACAGGTGTTGTAAGGTTTTTGCCATTTTCCTGTGCTCTGATCCTGGCTAAAGTCTCAGTGCCGTCGAGTTCAGGCATTCGCTGATCCATTAGGATCAGGTCATAAGCAAGCTCCTGTGTAAGTATCAGTGCGTCAGCGCCGCTTGTGGCGGTGTTGATCTTAACCTGAGTAGATTTTAAAAGGCCTTCTACTACGGTGAGGTTAATCTCGGTGTCATCCACGATAAGAATCCTTGCATCCGGAGCCTGGAAGCTTTCGCGGTACGAATTGGGTTCACTTTCAGAAATATCATATGTTTCGGTGAATTTGCCTATGGGATCAGGAGAAACAATGCTTTGAGGGATACGTGCCGTAAAGGTAGAACCTTCGCCATAAACGCTTGAAACTTCGATATCTCCGCCCATCATGTTCGCAAGTTCCTTCGTGATAGGAAGGCCGAGACCGGTACCCTCAATGGTACGGTTCTTTTGTGTATCAACCCTCTCAAATTTAACAAAGAGTTTATCTATATCATCTTCGCGAATCCCAATGCCTGTGTCCTTTACTTCTGCAACGAGTTCTAAAGATGAGCCCGTTCTGGTTGTTGCGCACACCTTAAAGTAGATGTCACCTTCTCTGGTGTACTTGACTGCGTTCGAGAGCAGGTTTGTGATGATCTGGCGGATTCTCGTCTCGTCGCCTGAGAGCTCATCGGGAATAGATTCGTCTACATCGACGTGGAATTTTATATCCCTGTCTTTGAGACGAACACGAACCATTGTGGTGAGGTCGTTTAACACGGAACTGAGCTTGTAAGGAGCTTCTATTATCTCGATTCGACCGGCCTCAAGCTTTGAAAAATCAAGAATATCATTGATCAGTGAAAGCAGACTTTTGCCGGCACTTTCAACATTTCTGGCATATCCGCGCACATCGAGATTATCGCTTTCGCGAAGGATCATTTCATTCATGCCCAGTATCGCATTTATCGGGGTACGGATCTCATGGGACATCATGGCCAAAAACTCAGACTTTGCGCGGTTGGCGTCATCGGCCTCTTTCTTTGCAATCTCGAGCTGGGCAACGGTTTTTAGCAGCTCCTGATAGTCCGGTGCTTCAACTCCGAAATAGAAAATATACACACCCAGAGTTGCGCCGACGTAGCTTATCATAACGCCGGTAACATTAAACATTTCAAGGATTATCAGTCCGATTGTCAGTATAAATGCGACCAGGGCGGTAATATAAGCACGCCTGCTGAGCAAATGCTTTCCTCTGCGGAAGAAGATTATCGTATAGATAAGGAAATACAGCTCGATTAGGAAAATAAAGCCGTTTCTAAACCACGCCGGAACCATATTTGGCGAGAAAAATACGGATACGTTGGGAAGGAGTAAAAAAAACATGATAAAGGTAGCCACAATGGCTATAGTAGCGACAATATGGTTTATCACGCTTAAGTTGTGGCGCGGCGCATGTTCTTTTCCGAAAAAGCCCTCAATATAGATCATGATATAGAATATGATCATAATATTGGCGATCATATTTATCATATAGATAAAGAGGGTGAATGACGGTGCATAATCCCCTAAAACTGTATAGGAAAGGAAATAGGAAAGACTTGTTATCCCATTACCGATCATAAGAACAATCGTGACATTTTTAAAGCTTCGTTTTGTGGTGCTGTGTTTGGCTCGAAGCAAACTGGTCACAATAAAAAGCACAAAGGTAAAAAACAGTGCGGTCAGGTTTATAGATAGATTTTGAAACGCTTCCAATATAGTTAAATCTGCCATAATAGATAATAATATTGGGTGAATGCCGAAAAGTCAAGAAAATCTATATATAGTGGAGATGCGATGGTAAGCAGTGCTAAATGTAGTATTTTTTTCTTGACAAGAACAATATGTGGATGGTAATATATGTCTTGTAAAGATGAAAGGAGAGATCATTCGATGTCAACTTTAGATTTCAACAGAGTACGTGAGTCAATCAAAGCACAGCAGGGAAGCGAAGTTATGATTCGCCAGGACAAAGGACGTAACAGAGTCGATATTCAAAAAGGTATTATTCTCGAAGCTTACCCGAGTGTATTTACGATTCTTGTATCGGACAAGAGAAGAAGCGACAATCCGCCACAGCTCTTATCTTTTACATACACGGATATTATGACGAAAGAAATCCGTATGAAATTATGTTAAAGCGTTTACTGTTTTAAGCCATACAAATCATGAAAGGCGCCTGCCCACAGCTGATGTGAGCAGGCGTCTTTCGGGAATAAGAAAAGAGGAAGAATATGCGACATTTAATCAGTCCGCTGGATTTTTCCGTGGAGGAACTCGACGAGCTGCTAAAGCTTGCGCGTGACATTGAGGAAAATCCCGACAAGTACGCCCATGCCTGTGACAGGCTGAAACTGGCCACCTGTTTCTATGAACCCAGCACACGAACACGCCTGAGCTTTGAGGCAGCCATGCTGAACCTCGGAGGGCAGGTGATTGGATTTTCCGATGCCGGCTCATCATCAGCGGCAAAGGGAGAGAGCGTTGCAGATACCATAAGGGTTATTTCGTGCTACGCCGACATCTGTGCGATCAGACATCCAAAGGAGGGCGCGGCTCTCGTTGCGTCGAGCAGATCGCTGATCCCGGTTATCAATGCCGGAGACGGAGGACATCAGCATCCGACCCAGACACTTACAGACCTGCTCACTATCTACTCCCTCAAGGGAAAACTTGACGGAATGACCATCGGTCTGTGCGGTGATCTCAAGTTCGGCAGAACAGTTCATTCCCTTATAAGAGCGCTCGTTCGATATGACAATGTCAGATTCGTTCTCATATCGCCGGACGAGCTGAAAGTACCGGATTATATCAAGAATGACGTTCTCCTCGAAAACAACATTGAATTCAAAGAGATGATAAAACTCGAGGATGCCATTCCGGAGATTGACATCCTCTACATGACCAGAGTCCAGAAGGAGCGTTTCTTCAACGAGGAAGATTATATCCGCATGAAGGACTTCTACATACTTGATGCCGAAAAGATGAAGCTCGCAAGCGATGATATGCTCGTGCTTCATCCGCTGCCGAGAGTAAATGAGATCTCGGTTGAGGTCGACAAGGATCCGAGAGCGGTATACTTTAAGCAGGCACAGTACGGCGTCTATGTACGAATGGCGCTTATCCTAACACTGTTGAAGGAGGCGGGAAAGATATGTTAAATGTAGGTGCGATACACGAAGGTTTTGTGCTTGACCATATTCCGGCCGGCAGGAGCATGGACATATACCACTATCTCAAGCTTGATTCGGTTGACTATTGTGTGGCCATGATAAAGAATGCTAGAAGCGGAAAGATGGGCAAGAAAGACATAGTAAAGATCGAGTGCCCGATAGATATGCTCGATATAGATGTTCTCGGCTTTATAGATCACAATATAACCGTCAATGTGATAAAGGACGAGGAGATAGTCGAAAAGAGACAGCTCACACTCCCTAAGGAAGTGAAAAACGTCGTGAAATGCAAGAATCCGCGATGCATCACATCCATCGAGCAGGAGCTCGATCAGATCTTCTTCCTCGCTGACGAGGCGAAAGAGATTTACAGATGTAAATACTGTGAGGAGAAATTCTCGAGAAAGTAAGAGATAAGAAAAAATCCCAAATTTTTGCGGTACCCTGTCACAATCCACAAGAATTTGGGATTTTTTCTGTTGAGCCAAGGGGTGTCGGCTATTTCTAGATAATAAACTATTTGTAACTTATAAATGTGTTGCCGTGCTTGGCGAGTTTGTCTGAATACTCGGCAAGTTTGTATCTGTTTACTGCGTTGGAGTCCGGTTCGTAGACATATACATCTGTCTGCGAGTACCCGACGATAAGAACCGATGATTTATTTCCGGTGATAGCAAGTACAGGCGAGCCTTCACTTATATAGTAGAGCGTCTGCTCGAGGCTGCATCCGGAAAGATCGAGTATCTCTTTGTCCTTTAGTACGCTTGTCAGTATGTCATCTGCGGTCTTGCCCTGCGAGATGAGGGTGTCCACATTTATGTTTGTTCCGTTTAGTTCGAGCATTGAAGCGATACATCTTGCAAGGCTTCCTGAGGCATTCTCGACATTTGTCAGAGAATTGATCAGAGGGGAAACCGCTGAGTTGCGCGCCCGCTTCCAGCAGTAATTGAGCTCTTTGTCAACGACCACTCCGCCACATTCATCTGCAGCAGATATGGCAGTTGCAAGGTTGTTCGAAGCGGTGATAACGTGACCGTAAGAGTATGCGTAGTGCGTGGTGCTATCATCTTCGCGGTCTATTTTAACCTCCGGGTTGTCATCGTAGACAATAAGATCCGGAGTGGCGGTTTTCGGAACCGCCTCGGAAAGCTCGGCTTCAATCTTTAGCTGGTACTGTCTCTCATAGCCGTCGGTCACGGTGCTGTTCAGGTAAACAGAGGTGTTGGTGACGGCTTCGTTGTTTACGATAGTATCCTCGAGTGATACGGTGTGATTTGAGTCTGAACGCTTTGCAAGCGAAATATAAATAGTGTTTTCCGAGCAGTTTGCGTCCATTATCTGGTAGCCGGATTTATCGTATTCTTTTAAGTCTTCACCGGAAGCGGAGTGGATGATCAGTTTGTCCATCGGTATCAGCATATTTCCGGTCTGGTCTGTAGTGATACCGGTTTCTTTTCCTATTCCGTAAACGAGATCTTCGCCCATATAGTCGAGCGGCTTGAGGCATTTGCCTTTATCGGCAGTTATCTCTTCAGTCTTTTCGGTATCGAGGTCGATTGCCGTAATTTTGGATGTATCTTTTGGATTCATGTATGCGACATGGGCTCCGGTCTGCGATACGCAGTAGAAGCCATCCTCGAGGTTTGATGCTACGGTTTCGAGCTCTATATCTGACAGATCCACTTTGTAGAGGGTTTTGTCTACTATGATGAAGAATTTTGAGCTTGTGTTGATGTACAAAAGCTCTCCGAGATCTTCTTTGAGCACTTCAAATGACTGATTTGACGGAATGAACAGCTCTTCTTCTATATAATTAGAGCTGCTGTCATAGTGGTAAACACAGATCCCGGTGCGTCCTTCGTGTGTGCCACGGTTTAAGTATCCGTATACAATAAAATCACAGCTTCCGGACTCGTCGACATTTATCAGCTTTATGTCATGTGCTTTGTGATTCTCGCGGAGGTCAATTCCCTCGTTTCCTCTGTAGGCAAACACTGATGAGATCACATTTGTTTCAGTGTTGTATGCGAAGAGCTCGCCCTCCTGTACCCAGAGCATGCTGGTTCCGGTCTCGTTGCTCTTGAACTCGACATCGGAATTTCTTATTCCGAGCTGAATGTAATCCGAGCCGACGGCATCGTTTTCGGCCTTTAGTATCTTGTCCATTTTGCGGTTATAGTCAAGCAGGTAGATGCGGTCGGTCGAATAGCGCAGGCGGAACGATTCCTCGATATTGTAGTATTCGATCGCACCTTCCGTTGAGGTGGATGTCATCACGTAGTCGAGACGAAGTGTATTATAATAAGGAGTGATCTCCGTTATGGTCGCGATCGGGTCAAAAAGCGGTGTTCCTTTAAAATCTCCCCATCCTATCTGAGAGAGGGATGAGTGTATCGTAACCAGATTCAGACTGGAGTTGTCAGCGGTATCATTTGGTTCAATATAGGATGTCAGCGAGCTGAGGTTGTTCTCGTCGAGAGTCTTGTTGTGGAAATCGAATGCGAAATCGCGGCATTCCCTGGCGTGGTAGCCGTCGTCGAGCGCAACACGGGTATAGTAGTTGATGTCATCTTCGCCGTTTTGGGCGGTTATGATAAAGATGTATTCCTCATCTTCGGTAATGAGATTTCCGAAGCTTACATCAAATGTGACGGCATCATCGGTGGTGTCGGTAATAATAGCGTCACCGTTTTCAACGAGGCGTTCAGTGTCAAGGCTTCTGAGCTCATATGAGATTTTGTCGATCGACATTCCATAGGTATCAAGTCTGAAATCGAGAGTCATATCCTTGTCTATAACGCAGATGGAATCGCGAGTTGTGCAGGCGTCAATCTCGGATTTGTATCCGTACATGATATTCTGCTTGGTGGAACCGTCGAGTTCATAGAGGATAGGAAGCGTCGCTACGCCCATTTCACTCGTGAGATCAATGGATTCTTTGTTTATTATATGTCCTGTGATAAGTACTGTGACAAAGAAAGTTGCCGCAAGTACGATAAGTTTTGTAATTATTCTCTTCATAGCTTTATTATAATATAATAATCCTTAAAAAACTGTCAATTTATTTTCCTACATTCCGATATATAACTTGAGGACAAGGGAGTTCTCCTGATGAATGAGCAGGGATGCGGATAAGAAAAAAATAGTTGGCGTATGCTGACCCGCATCCCATGCAATTGCAGATTAGGAGAATGAAATGAACATTAATCTAAACCCAATACCAGAGAATAAAAATATGAATACAATAGATGCAGCAGCACTCGGTTCTAAAGGATTTTCGGGTGCTTCTTTAAGTGGAGTGGATATTTCAAAAAAAGCGGAAACAGCGTCGGTTATGGGCGATGCGTTCGTAAAGAATCTTCAGTCTGCCACAAACACCACAACAAATTATGACAATAAAACAGGTCTGGAAGAGATTGAGAGCGAGGCAATATCAGCCGAAACTACCGATCTCGGCAACCTTAAATATATGCAGGAGACCATGACTGACGTGGATTATGACAAGGTCAGGAAGGATGGCTTCTCCCTCCAGAAGGATGAGCCGGGCGCTATCGTGACCGTGGTGGACAAGATAAAGATACAGATAGCAAAGGGCGGCGGAGATATCAGTATTTTCGGTGATGACATAAGCCGTGAGGCGATAGAGGAATACACGGGAAGCGCTGCGCTTGCCAATTCGGTGAATGAGGCAATGAACAAGGCGGACGAACTGCGGAGTATCTCTGACGGTGATATTGCCTGTATGGTAAAGGAAGACCTTGCTCCGACTATAAACGGCTTTTATTCTGCTCAGTTTTCCGGAAGTACAGCTATGCCATCGATAGAGATCCCTGAAGAGCTCACATCATCCGTGGAAAATGTTATTGAAGCATCGGGCTTGCCAAACAATGAGCAGAGCCGCAAGATGGCGGGATTTTTCCTGGCAAACGATCTGCCTCTGACACCGGAAGCGTTGAAGTTTGCAATTGATTTAAAAGAAGTTGAGCTGCCTCTCGATGAGAGCGTTGCGCTTGACAATATACTTGTCGGGCTTTCGAAGGGAGTGGAGCCCGGTGATGAAGCGCTCATTTCGGGCTACAGCATAGCGGATAAGGCAAAAGACGTTATGCATACAATTGCCACGGCGGACGTATCGGCTGTAAAGCTTGCATACGAGCAGACCGGTGATGTCACCATCAGAAGCCTTTCCGGTGCTATCAGCACAAAGAGTATGGAGGAGGCTGTAGATGAGCTTAAGCAGATGTCGATCGTTCAGGATGTTGTGGACAAGGCTGCAATGGGGATGCAAAGCGAAGCAGAACCGGATGAGACTACAGCTTTCCTTATTACAAAGACAAGACAGCTTGAGGAGATCAGAATGACTATGACCTTCGAGGCGAGCTATTCTCTTATAAAGAAGGGATTCCCGCTTGAGACTGCGCCACTTAAGGATGTAGTGGAAGCTCTGCGGACGGAAGAAAGCTGGTATTATAATCGCATGCTCGGCAATACGGTCGCTGAAGGAAAGTCGGTTCCTGAGCCTGTCGAAGCGACAAAGCTGGAAACTCAAAGAACCCTCGCCGGCATAATGTTTGACACTAATCGCGTGATCGACGGTCTAAGATCGGCTCCTGCGGCGATAATTGCCGAGGAGGATACATTTACGTTATCCGTAAATGAAGTCGCAAACAGGGGAGCCGTAAGAGCTGAGGATTACCGCCGTGTGGGCGAGACCTACGAGGCGCTTATGACCGCGCCGAGAGCGGATCTGGGAGATTCAATAAAGCAGGCATTTCGAAATGTGCCGGAGATTCTTTCGGATCTCGGGCTCGAGAACAGTGAAATGAATGCCAGGGCGGTCAGGATCCTGGGATACAATTCTATGGAGATCACGACTGAGAACATTGAGTCGGTAAGATATTCAGATATGAAGGTTCAGACAATGTTTGATCTGATGACACCTTCGACCACGCTCGACCTGATAAGGGAAGGCGTAAACCCACTTGATCTGACTATAGATGAGCTTATAGCCAAGGCGGAGGAAGTGGGAAGGACTCATGAGCAGGAGACTAATGAAAAGTACTCCGAGTTTCTGTACAATCTTGAGAATAAAAACGCGATCACGCAGGAGGAGCGCGAGGCGTACATGGGCATATACCGCCTTATAAACCAGGTTCAGTTTACAGACGGAGCCGTGATAGGAGCACTGATGGAGGCAGGTGCGGATCTGTCCATGAAGAATCTCATAAGCGGAGTGAGAACAGCACGACACGGACACACTGACGTGAGGGTTGACGATAATGTCTCCGGAATTGACGGAGGTTATGAAAACTCAATAACCGGACAGATTGACAGCGCATTTCAGAAGCTTTGCGCGAGCGCGGCCGGAAGGATCATTGACACACAGACTGCAGGTGAACTTTTTGATCAGGGCGGATTTGAGGATATGACTCCGCAGCAGCTCTTTGAGAGATTAAAGGAGATAAAAGCCTCACTTAGCGACGAGGCAAAGGCAGAGACCGATAAGCTTGCGAGAGAATATGCGAAGGATCAGGTGCGCCAGCTCTCGGCAGTGATGGGCAGCGAGGAGCAGATAGTCGAAATGCTCAATCGTTACGATATGCCAAAGAACCTGTACAACATGCTTGCGGCAAACCAGATGATCAATTCCCGCGGAAAGATCTTTAATCAGCTGTTTAAGGCGGGAGAGGATGATCCTGATGTGCAGGAGCTTATAGAGGAGACATTTAAGGCGTTTGGCGAGGCGGTAAAAACGCCGGAAGATATGGCAAAAGCACAGGAAAAACTCGGAGAACTCGCTGAGACGGTACTTAAAAACGATCTCGAGCGAAATGACGTAAAGAGCGTTGATATCAGAAATCTGAGAATAACAAGCTCAGCTATCCGACTGGGGGCAAAACAGGCGGAGGATGAGTATTACAATATCCCGGTTATGGTTGAGACGGAGGCGGGCACGCTCAGTCTCAAGATAGTGAGAGGAAAGAAAGAGTACGGAAGCTTCTTTATATCAATGGAAAATTCCGTATTCGGGAAAGTGGCGTTTGAGGCAAAGACGAGCGAGAAAGGCATTTCCGCGATAATGGCAGTCGCCGATGAGGCTGCCGCGCAGGACATAGAAAGACTCAGACCTTCTATAATCGAGGCATTGCGTTCGGGAATCGAGTTGCAGCCGGCTCCTGAGCCTGTCGAAGGGCAATCAGTCGAACTTAGCGTCATGGTTTCGAAAAATCTCGACACAGCCGCATACATCGACAATGCACCCGCATCGGTCACGGACGACGAACAGAGCGGGACGCAGCGCAACGTACAGACAAGGACGTTGTATGGCGCTGCGAAAGCGGTTGTGGGATTGCTTGCTCCGGGCGAGCGATAGAAATCGCTGAGGGAATCAGCTTGTCAAAGGAACGTAAGTTATTTATAAGGGGGTTAAGTTTTAGAGGCTTAAGCACGATATATAATACAGTTAGTTAAAAAATAAATATTCATCTCTATACAAAATGTCAAGGAAGACATAGATTATGGCGGCATGGAAGGCGCTTTAAGAAGGGAGAAAATCCATGAAAATAAACCATAATATGTCTGCGGTTACTGTCAACAACCAGTTGCACAAGACCGAGGATTCCTTGACATTATCTTTGCAAAAACTTGCTTCGGGATACAGGATCAACAACGCATCCGACGACCCGGCAGGTATGGCTATTTCCAATAGAATGCAGGCGCAGATACATGCGCTCGACCAGGCATCAAGAAATGCATCCGACGGTGAGTCCGTTCTCGATACGGCAGACGGAGCCCTTGATGAGGTTACAAGTATAATACAGCGTATGCGTGAACTGGCAGTTCAGGCGGCAAACGGTACAAACTCCGCATCTGACCGTGAGGTTATCCAACAGGAGGTAGAAGGTCTTCGCGAGGAGGTTGACCGTGTGTCAAAGACCACGGAGTTTAACGATACCAAGCTTTTGGACGGAAGCCTTGAGAGGAGAACATATCTCGACACCACGGGTCTTAAGAATGTACAGATCTCAGATCAGGTGGAGGCTGCAAAATACAAGTTTGAGATAGAGGCTATGGCAGAGTATGCCACTATTACGGCGCAGACGGGAACTGCATATACGGCAAGTCCGAGAGAGACCCTCACAACAAACAGCGGTTATATAGTTATCTCGGGCGAGACAGCAACCATAACACCCGGAATGACTGCGGACGAGGTACTTCAGACCATAAGGGAGACTGCGGAGATAGCAGGTGTAGAGGTAAGCTATACAGATTCGGATTCGGATGGAAAGTACAGTCTTGGAGAACCACTGGTTTTCACAAATGAGGAAGCCGGATCTGCAAAGCCGCTTTATGCGTTTGCGTACAGCCTTGGAGATAACGCAATCGCAACAGATTTCCTTGCAAATGAGCTGGGTCTTACATACATTGATGTGACGATGAAGTATGGAGATGCAGAGTATGTCACCCAGTATGGAGCCATTCCCGCAGATCACACGGCAGATGAGTTTGTATTTGCTGACGAGAACGGAAATTTTGATCCGGGTAAACTTGCCGAGAGAGCTATAAAGGATCAGGTGGCGGGCAATACTACAACGAATGCGGCTAAAGCTTATCAGCTTGGAAAAGATGCTCAGATCAAGCTTAAGAACAATTTCAACGATACAGCCACAGCAGTAGCTGTTGGAAACAAGATAGAGATCAGTGACAGAAACGGATTCTCAATGTATTTTGAGATACAGGATAAGAACGCCAAGGGTGAGGAAATGCGCTACGCATACGATGAAAATGGCAATAAGACTACCCTGAATCGCACCGTTGAGCTCGAGGTCACGGATATCGGATATATGACCCTCCACATCGGAGCAAACAAGGATCAGACGCTTGATGTGTCGATAGCGGAAGTTTCATCAGAAAAGCTTTGGATCGACAAACTGGATTATGTTAAAAAAGGTGGTCCGGAGGAAGCTATCGAGTCGCTTGACAAGGCGCTTTCAAAGGTCACATCACTCAGATCAAAGATTGGTGCGTATTCAAACAGACTCGAGTATGCGGTTGGATCATTGGATCAGTATTCGGAAAATATGAATTCGGCAGTGTCGCGTATCAAGGATACGGATATGGCGGAGGAGATGTCAGAGTACTCCAAGTATCAGGTGCTCTCACAGGCATCGACATCTGTGCTTGCTCAGGCAAATGATATGCCACAGCAGGTATTGCAGTTGCTGCAGTAGAGGAAATAATAGATGACAAGCGAAAAAAAGAGAGAATTTACGCTAAGAATTACAAATTCAAACAGAAGTGAGCTTATCGTCATTCTGTTCGAGATGTGTTTTGAGTATCTTGACGACGTGGCGATAGCATGCGAAAAACATGACGTCGAGGCGATACGGGATTCGGTTCGAAAGGCAGAGCAGGTGATCCGAAGACTTCAGGAGGACTTGGATTTTTCGCACAAGATCTCATATAATCTTATGGCGGTCTATGCGTTTGCGGAGAAAGAGCTGGTAAGGAGTATTATCGATCTCAAGGCGGATCATGCATATTCGGTCAGAAAGATCTTAAATCCGATCTATGAGGGATTTGTCGAGGTTGCAAAGACGGATAAGTCAGCACCTCTTATGAGACATACCGAGATGGTGTATGCGGGCATGACCTATGGCAGAGGATATGTAAATGAATCGGTCGCAACAGGTAATCGCGGATTCTTTGCGTAATATAGTCCGGGTGTACAAACTTAATACAGAGATCAGTAAGCGGCAGCAGACACAAAAAGTGTCGGCTGCTGCTTTTTTTAGGACAGTGCGGATGAATTAAAACAGTTGTTATGACAGTTGACATAATGGTATAATTTATGGGGAATTCTAAAGAAATCAGGCAGAAATGCCTATAGAATATATGGAGCATAAAACAGAGGAACAAATATGTGGATAGCAGATAACTGGAAAGATTATGAAATTCTCGATTGTACGGGAGGAGAAAAGCTGGAAAGATGGGGAGATTACGTGCTTGTGCGACCGGATCCTCAGGTGATCTGGGAGACGGGATACGATCATCCGGCATGGAAGAAAAAGAACGGACACTATCACCGCAGCTCAAAGGGAGGCGGAGAGTGGGAGTTTTTCAATCTTCCCGAGAGCTGGAGTATCGATTATAAGACTGCGGCAGGAAAACTTACGTTTAATTTAAAACCCTTCGCATTTAAGCATACCGGAGTGTTTCCGGAGCAGGCGGTAAACTGGGACTGGTGCACAGAGCGCATCAAACAGGCAGGGCGTCAGCTTAAAGTATTGAATCTCTTTGCCTACACCGGCGGAGCGACCATATCGGCAGCGGCAGCGGGGGCGGCAGTTACGCATGTGGACGCTTCAAAGGGTATGGTCAACTGGGCAAAAGAAAACGCCGCATCTTCGGGGCTCTCGGAAGCACCGATCAGATGGCTTGTAGATGACTGTGTCAAATTTGTCGAGAGGGAGATTCGCCGTGGCAACAAGTACGATGCGATCATTATGGATCCGCCATCATACGGCAGGGGACCTAAGGGCGAGATATGGAAGATAGAAAAGAATATTCACGGCTTTATACAGCTCTGTACGAAGGTGTTGTCCGATGATGCGGTATTTTTCCTGATAAACTCATACACGACAGGGCTTGCGCCGGCGGTACTTACTTATATGCTCAATCTCGAACTCGGAAACCGCGGTGGAAATATCGAAAGTGAGGAGATCGGACTTCCGGTGACGGACAGCGGTCTTGTCCTTCCCTGCGGAGCCAGCGGAAGATGGTGGAGGTAGAGTATGCAGGTTATATGTGACGAGTGTGCATATTTTGAATATGACGAGGAAGACGAGGAGTATTACTGCTCGGTGGATATGGACGAGGACGATTTTGGGCGTGTCGTCTCAAGCAAGTACAGAAC
>CAJOQF010000071.1 GCA_905236295.1 uncultured Eubacterium sp.
AAAGATAGGAGCGCTGTGCAAAGAAAGGGGCATCCCGGTCAATGTAAGTCACGATAAAAACCTGTGTGACTTTTATTTCCCCGGGATTGTGAAAAAAGGTCAGACCGTGGTTGGGATCAGTGCTTCGGGTGCAGATCACAAAAAAGCAAAAGAAGTGACTGAATCGATCAAAGACTTGATGAATGGATGATTTCTGACCGTATGTATATGAATACATATAATTTTATTTATAATTTTTAAAAATATTTACTAGACATTGTGTTTTATCTGACATACACTATATGTGTTGAATAATTAAATAAACGCATTAGGTGTCGAAACTTTAGTTTCGGTGAAAAGGGAAGCAGGTGCAAGTCCTGCGCGAACTCGTCACTGTAAGAGGTTGTATTATCCATCAATACATGCGGATTGCCTGATTTTTATCAGCCACTGGGAGACCGGGAAGGCGGCAATACGTTGAACCTCAAGCCAGGAGACCTGCCTGATGTAAGACATGCGGCGAGAGCCGAAAGCCACGAGAGTCTGGCTGTGTATGCAGATGTTTGACTTTTGATGCCCTTTCGCGTATGCCGAAGGGCTTTTTGCATGTGTTCATTATTCAACATGTATCTACCCTTGAGGGTATACCGACGTTTAAAGGTACATGGATGGATCTGTATTCTTTTAATGTCCTCATGCAATTTTGCCGGTGCTTATCCTGCACCGGCCATTTTCTAGCTAAAGGTACTTGATATGAAAAAATTATTACTTCTTTTTTTTATGCCAATTTTAATTCTGGCAGGTTGCGGGAGTGCAGCCACAGCTGATCAGGTTTCTGATAATGAGTTTTCGGACATACAAAATGTTTCGGACGAACCTGAAATAAGTGGCATAAAATTTAGTGCAAAAGAAGAATTTACTTATGCCGAAACGGTTGATATATATTACAGTGAGGATGGCTATAAATTAATAGATGTTCATAATTCGGCAAGATATCTTATCGTTCCGGAGGGAGATGTAGTTCCCGAGAATTTACCTGAGGATGTTGTGGTCATAACAAAGCCTGTTGACAACATTTATCTGGCAGCATCTTCCGCGATGGCTCTGATCGACAAGATAGGCGCTTTGGGGGATATCGGTTTTTCGGGCACTGAGGCTGATGAGTGGTATATCAAGGATGCCACAAAAGCCATGGACAACGGAGATATACTCTATGCCGGAAAGTATTCCCAACCCGACTTTGAGATGCTGATAGAAGGCGGGTGCTCGCTTGCCGTTGAGTCTACCATGATATTGCATAAACCGGAAGTCAAAGAAAAACTTGAAAGTCTCGGTATTCCTGTGTTTATTGACCATTCAAGCTATGAGACACATCCACTTGGCAGGGTTGAATGGATCAAGGTTTACGGAGTGCTCACAGATCACAAGTCAGAGGCTGATGAGTTTTTCGATTCACAAAAGAAGATGCTTGATGATCTGGAGGGAATAGAAAATTCAGGAAAGACAGTGGCATTTTTCTTTATTAACTCAAATAATCAGGTTGTCGTAAGACGCAGTGATGATTATATTCCAAAGATGATCGAGCTTGCGGGAGGCAATTATATATTCAAAGATCTCGAGAGTATCAACCCGGATTCCAAGAGCGGATCTGTGACGTTGTCGATGGAAGAATTTTACGCCACGGCAAAGGATGCCGACTACCTTATCTACAATGCGACGATTGAGGCACCTATCAACTCAGTTGACGAGCTTTTGGAAAAGGACGCTTTATTTAAAGATTTTAAGGCTGTAATAGACGGAAATGTCTACACGACAGATAAGTATATGTATCAGGCTACGGATATCATAGGTGAATTTATACTTGATATTCATAAAATGCTTGAAGGTGAGACTGATATGACTTTCCTTACACACGTTGATTGATTTGCTGGAGACAGATTTTGGAGACAAATACTTTTCACGAAGAAAACATAAAACGCAGAAGCAGATATGCTATAGTGTTTATAATTTTGGCAATTGTATTTATCATACTTATGCTATTAAATATCGGAGTGGGCAGCATACAGATTTCAGCCAAAGATATACTGAATATTTTGTTCATGGGCGGAGGC
>CAJOQF010000072.1 GCA_905236295.1 uncultured Eubacterium sp.
CCCTGTCTCTCAGTTTTAGACTAAGGCTCGTGTCAACGGTAAAATCCTTCAGATTGCGGTTGTTTACTCCCACGATCCTTGCTCCTGCCTCAAGCGCCGCCTCTGCCTCTTTCTCATCATGGATTTCCACGAGTGCCGAAAGTCCAAGCTCATCACAGATTGAGAGGTATGTCTTTAACTGCTCTGTGGAGAGGATTGCCGCGATAAGAAGTACCGCCGAAGCGCCTAAGGTCTTCGCTTCGTATATCATATATTCATCTATCGTAAAATCCTTTCTAAGCACCGGCACCGAAACCTGTGCGGCTATCTCTCTTACATACTCGTCACTTCCCAAAAACCACTTTGGCTCCGTGAGCACCGATATGCAGTCAGCACCCGCAGCCTCATACTCTTTGGCAATCTCAATATACGGGAAATCTTCAGCAATTATCCCCTTGGACGGAGACGCCTTCTTACACTCACATATAAAGGAGAGTCCCTCTTTTTTAAGAGCCTTCTCGAAGGAGAAATCGCCCTTTGGCATTTCATACGCCTTTCTCTTTATCTCATCAGGTGATATCTTTTCCTTTTGTTTTTCTATCCTCTGCCTCGTATACTCTGCGATCTCATCAAGAATTGTCATTATGACTCCTTTCTGTTGCTGACCTCAACAAACTTTTCCAGTACTTCCATCGCCTTTCCGGAATCGATAAGTTCTGCGGCAAGTTTGATTCCCTCGCCAAAGCTGTCTGCCTTTTCTCCTATATACAAAGCTGCACCGGCATTTAAAAGGACAGCATTTCTCTTGTGACCGTCATGTCCCTCCAGTATTCTTCGTGTCAGAAGTGCATTCTCACTCGGAGTCCCGCCTCTTAAATCCTCTTTTGTGCATCGTTCAAATCCGTATTTCTCCGGAGCAATGATTGAGCTTTTGTACCAACCGTCCTTTATCTCGCACACTATAGTCGGCGCGGAGAGTGAGATCTCGTCAAGCTTATCCATACCGTACACGACCATTCCTCTCTTTACTCCAAGACTTGACAATACCTGCGCAAGCGGCTCCACGAGATACTCGTCGTATACGCCGAGGAGTATCCTCTTTGGTGATGCCGGGTTGGTAAGCGGTCCTAAGATGTTGAACACGGTTCTGAATCCAAGCTCTTTTCTGATCGCACCAACATATTTCATCGAAGTGTGGTATTTCTGTGCGAAGAAGAAACACATTCCTACCTCATCGAGAAGTGTTTTGCACATCTCAGGCGACTGATCTATATTTACACCGAGCGCCTCCAGACAGTCGGCAGTTCCGCACATGGATGACGCAGCTCTGTTTCCATGCTTTGCAACCTTCATTCCGCCTGCTGCCGCCACCAATGCGGAAGTGGTTGAAATGTTGAAGCTGCCCGCATTGTCACCGCCGGTTCCTACTATCTCAAATATATCATCGCCGACATCCACCTTTAGTGCGTGCTCTCTCATCGCCGCGGCGCATCCGGCTATCTCATCCGTCGTCTCTGCCCTTGCGCTCTTGGTCGAGAGCGCCGACAAAAATGCCGCATTCTGAGTGGGTGTTGTCTCCCCGCTCATTATCTCATTCATAACTGTGTAAGCCTCG
This sequence comes from uncultured Eubacterium sp., assembly GCA_905236295.1. Lineage (GTDB taxonomy): Bacteria > Bacillota > Clostridia > Lachnospirales > Lachnospiraceae > Eubacterium_C. The sequence continues at coordinate 1,595 of CAJOQF010000072.1, forward strand.
TCATATGTCAGATCCTCTTTGTTTACTATTTTTACAATGGCTTCTTTGATCATCGTTCTTCCCTTTCCTTAGAAATATTGCTCACAGGTTTGTTGAGTTTAATAATCGTGCTTAAATACTTCCCTGTTTCTGACAAAATTTTCCAATATCGTTTTCCCGTCCGGTGTCAGTATCGACTCCGGATGGAACTGCAGTCCGTATACCGGATATTCGGTATGTTCCACCGCCATTATCACACCGTCCTCGGTTCTGGCACTAACCTTTAATTCTTTCGGCAGCGTGCTCTCATCAAGTGCCAGCGAGTGATATCTTGCCACCGACATTTTTTCGGGACAGTCCCTGAACATCGGGCTTCGAAGATCCGCATCTACAACCGACTGCTTCCCGTGCATAAGTTTGTCCGCATATGTGATGCTTCCTCCGTATGCCATGCAGATTGCCTGATGCCCTAGACACACACCAAGGATTGGTATCTTATCTCCGAACTCCCTTATAACGTCAATGATGATCCCTGCATTTTCGGGTCTGCCCGGCCCCGGCGATATGATTATCCTGAACGGTTTCATTTCTCTTATTTCTTCAAGTGACACCTCATCATTTCTGACCACCTTTATGTTGTCGTAAATCTCTCCGACAAGCTGGTACAGATTAAATGAAAAACTGTCGTAATTATCTATCAGTAAGATCATTCTCTCATCCTCCGACTTTCCCGTACGGTTCAATGATTTTTCCGCCATACTAAATCTCCTCCTGTGCAAGCTGCAATGCGGTGAGCGACGACTTCGCCTTGTTGATACACTCCTCAAATTCCTTTTCAGGCTGTGAGTCGTAGACTATTCCCGCTCCGCTTCTTATGAAAACCTTATCGTTTTTCTTGTAGACAAGTCTTATCGCTATGCAGGTATCCATATTTCCGGTGAAATCGATATATCCGATCGCTCCGCCGTATATTCCCCTCTTGTTGTTCTCGATCTCTCCTATGAGCTGACATGCCCTGATCTTTGGCGCACCACTTAGGGTTCCAGCCGGCAGCACCGCCTCTATCGCATCAAGGGCATCCTTATCTTCCCTTATGGTTCCCCGCACCGTAGACCCGATGTGCATAACATGGGAGAATCTCTCAATGCTCCTTAGTTTTTCAACCTGCACGCTTCCAAACTCGGATATCTTTCCGAGGTCGTTTCTGCCGAGATCGACAAGCATATTGTGCTCGGCAAGTTCCTTCTCATCCGCAAGCAGCTCCGCCTCGAGTCTTTCATCCTCCTCCTTCGTCTTTCCCCTCGGCCTGGTTCCGGCAAGCGGGAAGGTGTGGAGCGTCCTGTCTTCAAGTTTTGTCAGCGTCTCCGGAGATGCTCCCGCAACCTCCATATCAGTTCCCGAGAAATAGAACATATACGGGGACGGATTCACTGTGCGAAGTATCCTGTATGTGTTTAACAGACTTCCCTCAAACGGGGCGCTCAATCTGTTCGAGAGCACGATCTGGAAAATATCCCCTTCCTTTATATATTCTTTCGCCCTCTCGACCATGGCGCAGAACTCTTCTTTGTCAAACAGAGGCTTTACCTCACCGAGAAGTTTTCCTCCCGGTTCGTTCTTTGGCTTTCCTTCCTTCACAAGCTTTGCCAACGCTTCAAGTTCAAGCTTTGCCTTGTTGTATCCGGTCTGCCCGTCCTCCAGTCTCATATTCACGATAAGAACGATTTTTTGCTTAACGTTGTCAAACGCGATCACCTTGTCAAACAACATCAGGTCGACATCCTTGAACTTTTCGCTGTCCTCCACACTGCATCTCGCCTGCGGCTCCGAATATCCCAGATAATCGTATGCGAAGTATCCGACCAGACCTCCGGTAAATGTCGGCAGATAAGAAAGCTTCGGGCTTTTGTACTCCGAGAGGATCTGTCTGATGTTTTCGGACGGGTTATCCGTCTTTATACTTATGTTTCCGATTTTCAGATTTCCGTCTATACAGGTGATGAGTAGTTTTGGGTCATACCCCAGGAATGTATATCTGCCCCATGTGTCGTCCGCCTGCGCCGACTCCAACAGGTAACAGTGGTTCGAGACATTTTTTAACACCTTTAAGGTCTCTATAGGTGTGGTGAAGTCCGACAGTATCTCGCAGCTTATCGGGGCTATATCGTACTCGCCCCCTGCCGCTATCTTTTTGATCTCCTCAAATGATGGTTTGATTTGCATACGTACTCCTTTCTTCATGCAATAAATAGTCTATCTCGCACTCCCGGCTTTTATAACAAAAAACGTCCTTGACAAAACTGTACAGTTTTGTCAAGGACGAATGATTACTCTATCCGCGGTGCCACCTTGGTTCATGGAATGACCCATGCTCTTGCGGGATACC
>CAJOQF010000073.1 GCA_905236295.1 uncultured Eubacterium sp.
TCCTGATGCACGTGCGGCATTGGGCTCTGATGGTGGAGGCGGAGGTGATGAATAGTGGCTAAGAAACAGCAGCAAGAAGACCCGCCTGCTGGATCTCCTGCGTGGATGGCGACCTTCTCGGATCTTATGAACCTGCTTCTTTGTTTCTTCGTGTTACTGTTCTCAATGTCATCCGTTGATGCAGAGAAGTTCGAGCTTGTTATCGCATCTTTGCGAAGCTCATTTTCTGTGCTCCCTGCCGGTGGTACATCGGTCGGAGAGGGCACTATGATCAACTCGGGCATGAACCAGATGGAGTATTTTGATATATTCTATGAGGCAAGCCCGAAAACAAACGGTAATGTCAGTGATTCTGAACAACATACCACAGACACTGTTCGGAACGAAGAGGAAGGTGCCACTGAGTCTCAGGGCGGACAGCAGAGTACCCAACAGGATGAACAGTCGTCAACCAGTCAACAGTCTTCCGAATCTCAGACTCAATCTCAGGAGATGACCAAGGAAGAGATAGAAGAGCAATACGAAAAGCAGTCTCTCGCCGAATCTGAGGAAATGTCTGAGGAAATCGAAGAAAAACTCGAGGACGCCAAGATTGCAAATGAGGTTGCGGTTGATTTCAATTCACAGTATGTTGTGCTTACGCTTAACGGAGCTTTGCTCTTTGAGTCCGGTCAGGCTGTGCTTAAAGAGGAGGCTTACGACCTTGTTGACAGGGTCGGCAATATTCTTCAAAGCTACGGAGCCAACATTATCGAGATTGAGGGACATACAGATAATGTTCCGATTCACAACGATCAGTTCAGCGACAACAATGTACTATCGTCATTCAGAGCGCTGAATGTTATGGAGTACCTCATTGATACGACAAAACTTGATCCGGCTAAGCTGAAATCTTCGGGGCGTGGCGAATATGTTCCTATCGCAACCAACAAGACATCCGAGGGCAGGGCAAAGAACAGACGTGTTGAGATCAAGATATACAACACCAGTGCTTCGAGTGCGGAGACGGGTAGTGAGTAGTTAAAATCGAGGAAGAATTATGAAAAAAAATCTTATCACATTGATAATACTTGTGCTTTGTCTTGCGAATGTAGCGCTCACCGCGGTTATGGCATTTATGATCATCCCGCAGTCGCAGCAGGCAAACACATTGATCACGAAAGTTGTCGAGGCGATCGATCTCGAGATGGAGTCGGGTGCGGATATCGATACATCCCAGGCTGTAAACATCGCAGATCTTAAGACCTATGCTATCGAAGATCAGCAGACCATTTCCCTGAAAAAAGGAGATGACGGTGAGCAGCATATGTTTGTCACGAATATCTCAATTTCTATGGATTCCACCAATGAGGGATACACGGAACTTGGAATATCCGAGGGTAATCTGGATGCTTATCAGCAGCAGATCTTAGGTAAACTTACAGATGTGATCTCTAGCTTTACCGTAACCGAAATTCAGAATGATATGGACGAGGTAAAGGCTCAGTGTATTGCGGCTTTACAGCAGCTTTTCGGTTCGACATTTATTACGGATGTCATATTTACCGGAACGATCATTCAGTAGTTTAATGAGCTTGTTTTTGATGAAAGGTGGTGAAAAGGTTTGGGCGAAGTTCTATCCCAGGACGAGATTGACAAACTCCTGGCGGGTATATCGAGCGGTGAATTAGACGCCGAAGAAATGAAAAACGGACCTGAAAAACAGGTCAAGAACTATGACTTTGCCAGACCGGCCAAGTTCTCAAAAGAGCACTTGCGTACACTCGAAAATATTTTCGAGCACTATGCCAGACTTTTGTCAACCAACTTTCCGGTTTATCTTCGTATGCCGGTTTCCGTTGATGTTATGAACTCGGAGGCCGTTACATACAACGAGTTTGCGAACTCTCTTTCTAATCCGGTTATTTTGGGCATCACCAATATGAGCCCGTTAAATGGTAATATTATTATTGAGCTGGCTTCAAATCTCGGATTTTGTATGGTTGATCGTATGCTCGGAGGAGCCGGATCAGCTATCGATAAACCGCGTGAATTTTCGGAGATTGAGCTTCTCATAATCGAGAGAA
>CAJOQF010000074.1 GCA_905236295.1 uncultured Eubacterium sp.
TATAGCCTGCATTACGGAGCGCACCAGCCATTTGTAGCTCACTAAAAGAACCGATGCGTGTGCCGAATCGACATCCCGTCTGTGTATTCTGCCGTAATCCCATATGCTTTGCGAAGCTTCATTGTGCGCTGAATCTGTATCGGAGCCGGTCACCTCTTTATGGGAAGCGAGAGACTCGTTATCATAGGCGCTGACACAGTTGCGTCCGTTCTCTTTTGACTGGTAGAGTGCCAGATCTGCCTTTTCGCTGAGAGTGGTGAGGGAGTCTTTGACCTCGATACCGGTAAATCCGATACTGATGGTCATTTTTACCTTATCCTGAATATTCTTATCCCGTATCTCTCTGCAGAGCTTATCAAGTGTTTCCATGGCCTTGTCAGGAGTGACATAGAGTATGCCGATAAACTCGTCGCCACCCCATCTTCCCGCAAAACCGCCGATGTCATTTACCATAGTGGTCAGCTCCTGGGCAAGTGTTGAAAGTGCGGCATCACCGACGGCGTGACCGTAGGTGTCATTTATCTGCTTAAAGAAATCGATGTCGAGGAGAAACAGGCTCGATGTTGTCTTTCGATCTGTATGAGCGAAGTTATCGAACTCAAAGGTGAAAGATTTCCTGTTTGAAAGTCCGGTTAGCTCGTCGGTTGTGGCAAGCTTTAATATGCGGTTTCTGTAGCTGAATATAAGATTGCTGATAAAAACAATTATTATAATAAGCATTATCAGCACGATAAAAGAGATAAGAGAGTACTGTTGTCTTTCTTCTTTATATATGCTTTTTGCATCATTTTTAAGCACAAGATAGAAATCACTCTCTTCAAGTGGCTGGATAACGCAATATTGTATTTTGGGATAGATTTTGTTGGTGTCTCCGACCGTGAATGTCAGACGTCCGTTGTCGGGTGAAAATTTGGATTCTGCGTTTCTGGCATAGTCCACGTTCTCCGAGAAGAACCTGTAATACATTATGTTGTCTTCGGAGTTTTCGAGAGTACTGACATAGACATTTCCGTTACCGTCTGTGATCCAGGCTGTGATATCTTCGTAAGTGATTTCGCTGATCAAAAAATCTGTTTCTTTTTCCAACTCTTTATCGCTGAGTTTGCCGTCTTTTACACGGGAGATAAAGTGATTCATATTGTCCGCAATATCGGACGCAAGGAGATTGGTGGTGGATTCGATGGATTCCTGAATCGTGTGGGAGTTTATGGACGCAAAAAACATAGCACTTCCTGAAAATGCTATAATGATTATTAAGAATATTGCAAACAGTTGAAAGCCGGCTGTACGATCTGTTTTCTTTTTCATATAAGTCACCATCCTTAGTTGAACGAACTTAATTTAGCATACTTTTATAGTTTCTTCAACAGGATTAGCTTTTGCAATAAATCTTGTGGGATATAAAAAAATGTGTTAATATGAAGCAAATTATGCATTTGAGTTTATGATGCGGTAAGTAAGGGTATAGATTCTGTAAAGGAGAATGAATATGGTTTACAACGATTTTAACGGAATTAAACTGTCTGCGCTTGGCATGGGCACCATGAGACTTCCGGTAGTGAACGGAAATGATGCTGTAATAGATGAGGAGACCTCGCTTCGCATGTTTGACTATGCTTATGAGCATGGAGTCAACTATTTTGATACGGCCTGGGGGTACCATGCGGGAAACTCTGAGCTGGTCACAGGAAAGGCACTAAAGAGATATCCAAGGGATTCTTTCTATCTTGCAACGAAATTCCCGGGATATGATGTCACGAACTTCCCTAAGGCGGAGGAGATATTCGAAAAGCAGCTTGAGAAATGTCAGGTTGATCACTTTGACTTTTATCTTCTGCACAATGTATGTGAGGCAAATATAGAGTACTACCTTGATCCGAAGTACGGAATATACGATTATTTCACGGAGCAGAAGAAAAATGGCAGAATACGCCATCTCGGATTTTCCGCGCATGCGATATATGATAATATAGTGCGTTTCCTTGAGGTGTACGGAGATGATATGGAGTTTGGACAGCTCCAGTTAAACTGGCTTGACTGGTCTTTCCAGGACGGTGAGAGAAAATACAATCTCCTCAAGGAGAGAAATATCCCGGTAGTGGTTATGGAGCCGCTTCGTGGAGGAAAGCTTTGCAATTTGAAACCTGAATATGAGGCAAAGCTTAAGGCGGTGCATCCGGATTGGAATCAGGTTGAGTGGGCGTTCAGGTTCCTGCAGAGACTTTCCGCAGTTTCGGTTACGCTTTCCGGAATGTCTGATGAGAAACAGATGATGGAAAACATCGACATCTACGAGAAGCATGAGCCGCTTAGCGATGCAGATATGAAGGTTCTTGACGAGATCGTAGAGGATATGAAGAAGGAGAAATCACTTCCTTGTACATCATGCCATTACTGTACAAGCCATTGCCCGGCAGAGCTTGATATACCGTATCTGATCTCTTTATACAATGAGGCAATAATGACAGGAAAAGGCGGATTTATCGCTCCTATGGCGCTTGGAGTCTTGGATGACAGCAAAAAGCCGGGGGCTTGCCTTCACTGTGAGAGCTGCGAGGCTGTTTGCCCACAGCAGATAAAAATTTCTGATATGATGACTGAATTTGCCAAGATGACATCATAGATTTCGGAGGATATTTTGAAAAAGAATGTAATTGAAAAGATGAACGAGAATTATTCCAAGCTCAGCCGCGGACAAAAAAAGCTTGTTTCGTTTATAACTGACAACTATGATGTGGCGGTGTTTTACACGGCATCCGAACTTGGAAAGGCAGTTGGCGTCAGCGAATCTACAGTAGTCAGATTCGCTGCGTCGCTCGGATATAAGGGCTATCCACAGTTTCAGAAGGAACTTGAAAGTTGGGTTCACAAGAAGATGATGGATAGCCAGTCTATTGATATCATACCGGAGAGACTTGACAAGAGAAGCCTCTCATATGCAGTACTTAAGGCAGAGCAGGAAAACCTCTCGGAAACATTTGCAAATATTACCACAGGCAAATTAAAAACCGCCGCCAAGATGATAGTGGAAGCCCGGAAAATTTACATACTCGGCGTAAGAGAGAGTATGCCGGTAGCATTTTTGATGGAAAGACAGCTTATGCAATATGGCCTTGATGTAATTAACCTTTCGGAGCGCGACTTAAACGATATGTTTGACAGACTTGCATTTTTAAAGCAGGGTGATGTTGTGATCGGTATAAGCTTTCCGCGTTATTCCAAAAAGACGCTGAAGGTATTGGAGCTTGCCAACTCAAAAAGGGCAAAGGTCATAACCATTACGGACAGTATATTTTCCCCTCTTAATATGTATTCCTCATGCAATGTGGTGGCGAGCGTAAATATTTCTGCAGAGTTTATTTCGATGGCTGCTCCGATCAGCATTGCAAATGTTATCTGCATGCTTGTTATGCAGGAGAGGGAGCATGAGTATATCAAGAACCTCGAGATGATGGAGGACTTCTGGACGGAGTTCGGAGATGACTGCAATGACGAACTCGATCATGTGAGTGAGACATTGAAAAACAGATATAAGGTTAGAGAAAACTGATGTCAAAAGTGATAGTTATAGGTGGAGGAGCGTCCGGCATGATGGCGGCTTATTCGGCTTCAATGTGCGGACACTGCGTCACTCTTATTGAGAAAAACGAAAAACTTGGAAAAAAGATTTATATTACCGGAAAGGGGCGTTGCAATTTCACAAACGATTCGGATGTGGAAACGCTCCTTTTAAATGTCGTCAGAAATCCAAAGTTTTTGTACAGCGCGTTCTATACATTTGATGCGGCAGCAGTCATTGACTTTTTTGAGACGCATGGCATGAAGACGAAGGTGGAGAGAGGAAACCGGGCATTTCCGGCGTCTGATCACTCGTCGGACGTGATCAGGACTTTGGAGAGGGCGCTTCGCGATAACGGGGTCGAGATTCTGCTAAACACTGAGGTTAAAAGCATTCTGAGTGAGAGCAATCCGATCTTTGAGCCTGTCGAAGGGACAAGAGTGGTGGGAGTAAAGGATGCCGCCGGCAAAACTTATCATGCCGACGCAGTTATAGTCGCCACCGGCGGGCTTTCATATGCTACCACCGGCTCGACAGGAGACGGATACAGATTCGCAAAAGAATACGGGCATAAGATAAAAGAGACATCCCCGTCTTTGGTTCCGCTGAATACCAAAGAAGAGTACGTAAAAGAACTTATGGGACTCTCATTGAAGAATGTAGAGCTTAAAGTGGTGGAAACTTCAGGCAAAGGCAAGGAAAAGGTGGTTTTCTCCGAGCAGGGGGAGATGCTTTTTACCCACTTTGGAATAAGCGGACCGCTCGTCCTTACGGCAAGCGCAAAATTAAACGATTTGATGAGAAGTCAAAATGAAGTCAGGGCGTATATAGATCTAAAACCTGCACTTTCGGTTGAAAAACTCGAAAAACGAATCCTGAGAGACTGGGATGAGATCAAGAACAGGCAGTTTAAAAATTCTTTGAAGGATTTGTTGCCGACAAAGATGATTCCGGTTGTCATCGGACTTAGCGGAATCGATGAAGAAAAGAAGATAAATGAAATCACTTCAAAAGAAAGGGGAGATCTTGTAAGGCTCTTAAAGAGCTTCCCACTTACGATAACTGGGCTCAGAGGATATGAGGAGGCCGTCATAACAAAGGGTGGTGTTGCTATAAATGAGATCGATCCATCCACCATGCAATCGAAAAAGGCCAACGGGCTGTACTTTGTGGGAGAGGTGTTGGATCTCGACGCCTACACCGGAGGGTTTAATCTGCAGATAGCCTGGTCAACAGGCTATCTTGCAGGACTAAACATAGGTTGAAACAGCGGGAAAGGTTAATTGGAGCGTACAACGCCCTCGATTATTCCTTTTCCGTTTTCGTATTTATATTCAATGTTTTGCAATATATTTTGTATCATTGCAATCGAGATAGAATCTCCCTCTTCCCTGATGTTCATTTCCTCGCCGATGTATTCTGCCTTTAGAATGATTTTTCCGGTTGTCTCCTCGTATTCAAAGGTCAGGAATGCATCGGTATTTTTGCCGAAATGTTCCTGGAAGATTTCAAGACCGAGCTCCTCGGTAATTGAGATCATGCGCCTGGTGATCGCGTGTTCCAATACCTGACGGTGTCCGAAGGCTTCGATCTGTGATATAGCGCCACCGAAATCGAAGTGTGTACCCTTTATTGGTATGGTTATTGCCTTCAGACGTTTTATAAACAGTCGGGTCTTTTCTTTTTCCGGAGCGTTGAATATCTGTTTTGGAGTGCCCTCCTCGTAGATGGTTCCCTCATCCAGATAGAATACACGGTTGGACACGTCTCGGGCAAAATTCATCTCGTGTGTTACGATGACCATGGTCTTGCCGTTCTTGGCGAGGTTTCGTATTACTGCCAGTACCTCTTCTATAGTGGTAGGATCAAGAGCGGATGTCGGCTCATCAAAGAGGATCATTTCCGGATCCATTGCAACCTGTCGGGCTATGGCGACGCGCTGCTGCTGACCGCCGGAGAGTTCGCTTGGATAATTCATGGCTTTTTCTGCCAGTCCCACCTTGTTTAATACTTCCATACTGTGAACCAGAGCATCCTCTTTGGAGCGGCCCAGCAGTTCGATCTGTGCCAGCATGATATTTTCCACGATTGTAAGGTGTGAGAACAGGAAGAATGACTGGAATACCATTCCCACCTGTCTTCGAAGCGCCTTTAAGTCATAGCCGTGCTTTAGTATGCTGTCTCCCTTGAAGAGGATTTCTCCACCGTCGGTTGTCTCAAGCTGGTTTAACATATTCAGGAAGGTACTCTTTCCGGTTCCGGAAGGTCCGATTATCGCAATCACGTCTCCGGTTTTTATCTCGCAGCTTATATCCTTTATCGGGGTGACATTTTCGTAGCGCTTCATAAGATGCGAAATCTTGTAGAGCACTCTTTTTTCGCCGGTATCGGACAAAACGACGGATGTATTCGTGGCTTTGATCTTGCCGGAATTGTATTTGTCCATAAGCTTTTTAAGCTCACCGATTCTTCGGCTGCCGGGTTTGATCTTTTTCTCAAGCCGGTTTAGAAGTGCTATCAATATAACCGAGAGAATAAAGTAGATCACAGCAGTCAGAATAAGCGGGAAGAACGCTTCGTAGGTTCTGCTTCGGATAATGTCGGCAGCCCTGGTAAGATCCATGACGGAAATGTAACCTGCCACTGATGTGAGCTTTACAAGCGCTATAAATTGACCTGTGTAGACAGGTATTATGTGAATGAGCGCCTGTGGGAATACAACTTTCCTGAAACCGTGGAAATTGCTAAAACCCATAGCTTTTGCCGCGCGAGCCTGACCTTTTGGCACGGCCTCGATACCGTTTCGGAACATCTCGGAAGTATATGCCGAAAAATCAAGCGCAAAACCGATCACGCATACCCAGAATGCAGGGAAGTCCGCTTCGGTAAAAATAACATAATTGAGTACAAGCAATAGAACCACGATAGGGATTCCTCTGAATATACGGATGTATATATCGGATATCACCACAGCGACCTTATTCTTTCGCATCCTGAGAAAGCAGATGAGTGCACCGAGTCCGGTACCTATAAGTCCCGCAAGGGCTGAGAGTGCAAGCGTGGTAAGCAGGCCTGAGATGATCATTTTCCATCTGCCTTCGCGGACAAAGTTTTTAATAAAACTCTGTTTAAGGCTCGTAAAAAAGTTACCCGAATCTTTTTTGTCTGCGACCTGAACGAATGCGTAAATACTGCTTGAATAAAAAGGTTCAGTCAGATTTGCACTCTCGAGTCGGTCCGGAGTCTGTGTAACATAGTCTGCTATTATATCGTATGTTCCGGCATTCAGTCCCGCGATTTCAGACGCAAATGGCATGGTCTCAAATTCCGGGATGTAGCCGTACTCCGCGCAATAGCTGTTGATAAGTTCTATAAACATACCGGTAAGTTCATCCCCAATATAGAAGGAGTTATTTTCAAACACTCCTGTGGTGGCAACTTTTAACTTCCCGTTTTTTCCGTCGAAGGTGTAATTCTCCATAACGTTCTTGCCGTTAGAGTTGTCCCACTTATCCCTCAATTCCTTGAACTTTCCACTGTCTTTAAGTTTGGCAAAATGTTCGCTCATTTCATTTGCCAGCTTTTCTCCGGCATCATTTTTCTGGGTGGCAAAAGAGTAATTAAATGTGGCGATAGGTTCGGGGAGGCTGGTAATATTTGGGTATGTTGTGGGAATGGTTGCAACCATATCAGTATAGGCAAACGCTGCATCGGCCTTGCCGGTATTCAATGTATTAAATTCGTCCGCAAAGGTATCGTAGGACAGGCATTCGGCATCGGGGAAATACTTTATAGCTGAATCATAAAGATCAGATCCTGTCAACACGGCGATCTTTCGACCGGGTTCCTTTAGTTCCTGAAGTGTCAGTGCGGGAGATGATGCATTTGTATTTAGTATGGCTAAAACTGAGCCGCCCTCAAATGTGGGCTCGGCGAAATATACACTCTCTGCGCGTTCGGCCGTATAGGCGATACCACCGCAGGCCAGATCGGCTTTGCCTGAGGAAACGGCGGGAAGGATCCCGGCAAAAGTCATGGAATCCATTTTGAGAGCATAGCCTTTTTCTTTGCAGAACATGGTGATAAAATCTACATCCAGACCGACAAGCTTTTCATCTTTGATAAAAATAAACGGAACCATGGTGCTGTCTACTGCCACATTGAGAGTACCGTTTTTACCGGAGAGAGTATCCGGGTCGATGACAGTCTGTTTGCTTGTGTCTCCTCCGAACCATTTGTCAAGGATCTTGTCGTAGGTTCCGTCTTCTTTCAGCTTGAGTAAAAACTTGCTGTACTCATCGCAGAGAGCTTTGCCCTTTTTTGTCTTTGAGAAGATGGCACCGGCCTTCATGCCCTGAGTAAGCTTTTCGGGAATATATGTAATATCCGGATTTTCAGCCATCATATACATTAAAATTGCGTCAGAATCAGCAAACGCGTCAATTTTCTTGGATCTGAGCGCACTTACAACATCGGACCGATTGTCGTAGTAAAAGAATTCGGCATCCGGAAATCTCTCCTGAGCCTGAATCGCCTGAACACTTCCGGTCAAAACACCGATCTTACTGTGTTCGAGATCAGATAGAGAGGAATAGCTGACAGTGGAAGACTGTTTTTTGGCAGTTGTGCATCCTGCGCTAAACATCATGATCGATACCAGGGCCATAATAAATAGAGCTATTAGTTTCCTTCTGTTTTTCATAAATGTCCCCTTTCTTATACGATAATCCGGTTGTGGTAAACAAACACGGAAAAGCTGGCAATTACGCCCGATATTTGATACTATCAAGGTTATGTTTATTATACTTTAAAATAAAATCCACGTAAAATATTTTTTGCTTTATTACAAAACCTATTGACACGGTAGGCGAATATGTGTATAATCCGATTAATTTCAGTTGAGAGGAGAAATAATCGTGATATACGCAGATAACGCCGCAACCACAAAGATGAGCGAAAAAGCTATCAATACCATGGTTGCTATGATGAATGAAACTTACGGAAATCCATCAAGCCTTTATGAGGTAGGACAAAAAGCAAAGGAAGTGCTTGAGGACGCAAGAAAGCAGATAGCAGAGAAGATAAATGCGGATCCCAAGGAAATCTATTTCACATCCGGAGGAAGCGAAGCTGATAATCAGGCGATTCTTTCAGCAGCCAAGCTCGGAGAGAAAGATGGGAAAAAGCACATTGTATCATCTGTTTTTGAACATCATGCAGTACTTCATACCTTAGAGAGACTGAAAAAAGAAGGATTTGAGATCACACTTGTTGAGGTTCATGATGACGGTCTTGTTCGACCGGAGGAAGTTGAGGCGGCACTCAGAGATGACACCTGCCTGGTGACGATAATGTACGCCAACAACGAGATAGGAACCATCCAGCCGATCAAAGAGATAGGTGAGATATGCAGAAAGAGAAACATTCTCTTCCATACGGATGCGGTACAGGCGATCGGACATGTACCGATTGATGTTGAGAAGGAAAACATAGACATGCTCAGTGCTTCGGCACACAAGTTCCACGGACCGAAGGGAGTAGGTTTCCTCTATGTAAAGAGAGGCATACGCCTGACAAACCTCATCGAGGGTGGAGCACAGGAGAGGGGCAAGCGCGCCGGAACCGAAAATGTGCCGGGCATAGCAGCGATGGCGGTAGCGCTTGAGGATGCGTGCCGGAACATTGAGAAAAATGCAAAGAATGTAGGAGAAAAGAGAGATAAGCTTATCAAAGCTTTGGGAGAGATCCCGCACTCTGCATTGAACGGAGACAGCACAAAGAGACTTTACGGAAACGTAAGCTTCTGCTTTGAGGGAATAGAGGGAGAGTCACTGTTACTTCTCCTTGATGACAAGGGCATACAGGCATCTTCGGGAAGTGCGTGTACTTCCGGTTCTCTCGATCCGAGCCATGTAATGCTTGCTATAGGAAGACCGCACGAGGTTGCACACGGATCATTAAGACTCAGCATCGGGGATGACATCACAGACAAAGATGTTGATTATATAGTAGATTCAGTAAAAGAAGTAGTTGAATACCTGAGAGGAATTTCTCCGGTCTGGGGAGATTTAAAAGCAGGAAACAGAGAGTATATACTGTAGGAGGATATTATGGCATTATATAGTGAAAAAGTAATGGATCATTTCAGAAACCCGAGAAATGTAGGTGTACTCGAGGATGCGAACGGCGTCGGAGAGGTAGGCAACGCAAAGTGCGGAGACATCATGAAGATGTACTTGAAGATTGAGAACAATATTATCGAAGATGTCAAGTTTGAGACTTTCGGATGTGGAAGCGCGATAGCATCAAGCTCAATGGCTACGGAGCTTATCAAGGGCAAATCCGTAGATGACGCTATGAAACTCACAAACAAGGCAGTTGCCGAGGCACTCGACGGACTTCCGGACTACAAGATGCACTGTTCGGTGCTCGCCGAGGAGGCTATCAAATCCGCCCTCGACGACTACCACAGCAGAAACTAGATAGTAATAAATATATGACATGATGTACTTAAAGGTTCGGCAAAGATATGAAAAGTAACTATTAACGAGATATAAGAAAAGGGGAACATTATTATGAGTAATTACAAATTTGAAACACTTCAGCTTCACGTAGGACAGGAGAATCCGGATCCGGCATCGGATGCACGCGCGGTTCCGATTTACCAGACAACTTCTTATGTGTTCAGAGACAGTCAGCATGCCGCAGACAGATTCGGTCTTGCTGATGCCGGCAACATTTACGGCAGACTCACAAACTCTACACAGGATGTCCTTGAGAAGAGACTCGCTGCTTTAGAGGGCGGCAGCGCCGCACTTGCGCTTGCTTCAGGAGCAGCTGCGATCACCTATACTATTGAGGCTCTTGCCGCAAACGGCGGACATATCGTTGCACAGAAGACAATTTACGGCGGAAGTTATAACCTCCTTGCACATACACTTCCGCAGTATGGCATTGAGACTACATTTGTTGATGCACATAACCTTTCAGAGGTTGAAGGCGCAATCAAGGATAACACAAGAGCAATTTATATTGAGACTCTTGGAAATCCTAACAGCGACA
>CAJOQF010000075.1 GCA_905236295.1 uncultured Eubacterium sp.
ATGAATGTTCTGTGTATGCGGCACAATACCTGTAAATAGAAGTCCGGCAGCAATAGCTGCAGATAATCCTAATGAAGAAATTTTTTTAGTGATGCTTTTTTTCATGGTCAAAACTCCTTTCATAGTTTATACGATCAAATATGTTAGTTATTATTCTATCATGGAAAATGCACAAGTAGAAAGACTCAAATATTAAAAAAATATAAATTCTCCTCTTGACAGACATATCAAACTAGTGTTAGTATTAACTAAGCCAAATGAGATGAAGCAGACAAGAATAAGTGCACCTCAATAATAATGAGGTGCATTTAACGAGAGTAAAATTAGTAAAACATCAATAAGGGGCTTTCAACCTGAGTGAAATTAACTGAACAATAGTGAGTAGGGTTGAACAATAGTGAGGAGTGAAGAACGTGATGCCTTTAGTATTTGCAGATAAGGGACAAAGTCAGATCATCAAGAAGATCGGCGGAAATCCTGAAGTAAAAAAACATTTGGAAAATTTGGGCTTTAACGTCGGAGGAGAAGTGAGCATTGTCAGTTCTCTTGGCGGTAATCTTATCGTAAACGTTAAAGAAAGCCGCGTCGCCATAAGCGAAGAGCTGGCTAGAAAAATAATGGTATGAAAAGAAGGAGGACTGAAATTTGAAGACTTTGAGAGATCTGAAGATCGGAGAGACAGCCAGGGTAGTCAAACTCCACGGAGAGGGAGCCGTAAAACGTCGTATTATGGATATGGGTATTACAAAAAACACATCCATTTATGTGCGTAAGGTTGCTCCGCTTGGCGATCCGATTGAAGTGACAGTTAGAAATTATGAGCTTTCACTTCGCAAGGCTGACGCTGAGATGATTGAAGTAGAGTAAAAAAAGAAAGGAAAAGTTTGAAAATGAGCTTAACAATTGCACTGGCTGGAAATCCGAACAGTGGTAAAACAACACTGTTCAATGCGCTTACCGGTTCTAATCAGTTTGTTGGAAACTGGCCGGGCGTAACCGTAGAAAAAAAAGAAGGTAAATTAAAAAAACATGACAATGTGGTGATCACTGATCTTCCCGGTATTTATTCGTTATCACCGTACACTCTTGAAGAGGTGGTTGCAAGAAACTATCTTATCAATGAGAGACCGGATGCGATCTTAAATATCATAGACGGTACAAACCTTGAGAGAAATCTTTATCTCACCACCCAGCTCGTTGAGCTGGGAATCCCGGTAGTTGTTGCCGTGAATATGATGGATATTGTGAGAAAGAAAGGTGACAAGATAAATGTCGAGGAACTTTCCCGTCAGCTTGGCTGTAAGGTAGTCGAGATATCAGCCTTAAAGAGCGACGGAGTATTAGATGCTGCTAATGCGGCGATCGATGCCGCAAAGAACGGAAAGACTATTCCGCAGCATTCATTCTCCGGTCCTGTAGAGCATGCCATCGCACATATTGAGGAAGCTGTAGTGCATGAGATGCCCGAGGAGCAGCAGAGATGGTATGCTATAAAGATATTCGAACGAGATGATAAAGTTTTGGAGAAGATGAACCTCACAAAAGAGAAATTGTCTCATGTCGAAACTGATATTGAAGCAGCTGAGACTGAGCTCGATGATGATTCCGAGAGCATTATCACAAATGAGCGTTATGTTTACATTGCGGATGTTATAAAGTCTTGCTACAAAAAGAAAAATGCAGGCGGACTTACTACTTCCGATAAGATCGACAAGGTTGTTACGAACAGATTTTTAGGACTTCCGATTTTTGCCGGAATCATGTTCCTTGTTTACTGGGTTGCCATGGTTGCGGTCGGAGCGCCTTTGACGGATTTTACAAACGACTGCATATTCGGTGATGGTTTCCATCTGTTTGGCAATGATGGCGGTTACGAAGAAGTTGCAGAGAGCTACGCTGACGCATCTGCAATTGTAGACGGTTATGATGCATATGTAAAAGAACACGGCACAGCTCCGGTCAATGAATTCCCTTATTCTGTAGAGGATGAGGAGACTTTGGAGGTTACCACAGAGACTGCAACAGTTGAGGATTATAAGCTTGCGGTGGCTACCCTTGAGGAGATCGGTGAGGAGCCGGATCCTGCTGAGTACGGAGTATGGGTTCCGGGTATACCGGCACTTGTTGAGGCAGGTCTCGATAAGATAAACGCAGCAGAAGGCGTTAAGGGACTTGTGCTTGATGGAATTGTTGCAGGTGTTGGTGCGGTTATAGGATTCGTTCCGCAGATGTTGGTACTCTTCCTTATGCTTGCGTTCCTTGAGGCATGCGGATATATGGCGCGTATCGCGTTCGTACTTGACCGTATATTCAGAAAATTCGGTCTCTCAGGAAAATCATTCATACCGATGCTTATCGGTACGGGTTGCGGCGTTCCCGGTGTAATGGCAAGCCGTACCATTGAAAATGAGCGTGATAGAAGAATGACTATCATGACTACAACCTTTATCCCATGTGGTGCCAAGGTTCCGTTCATAGCGATGATCGCAGGTGCAATCTTCGGAGGAGCTGCATGGGTGGCTACATCGGCATACTTCATCGGAATGGCAGCAATCGTTATTTCCGGTATCATGCTTAAGAAGACAAGAATGTTTGCCGGCGATCCTGCCCCGTTTGTAATGGAGCTTCCTGCTTATCATTTACCGACAGTAGGAAACGTTCTCAGATCAATGTGGGAGAGAGGCTGGTCATTCATAAAGAAAGCCGGAACAATCATCCTTCTTTCTACAATTGTTGTCTGGTTCTTAAGCCGTTTCGGAGCAACCGGACACGGATTCGGTATGCTTGCAGAGGATCAGCTTGAATACTCGATGCTCGCATACTTCGGAAGAGCTATAGCCTGGATCTTTATCCCACTTGGATGGGGCAACTGGCAGGCGACAGTCGCTTCTATCACAGGACTTGTTGCTAAGGAGAACATTGTTGGCACAATGGGTATCCTTTACGGAAGCGGTTCACAGACAGCATGGCAGGCACTCTCAATGGCGTTTACAGGAATAACAGGATTCTCATTCCTTGTATTTAATCTTCTCTGCGCACCTTGCTTTGCAGCGATCGGAGCGATCAAAAGAGAGATGAACAACAGAAAGTGGCTCTGGTTTGCAATCGGATATCAGTGCGGACTTGCATATATCGTTGGTATGATGATCACCCAGTTCGGTAATCTCTTTACCGGTAACGGAAATGTAGTTGGAGTTATATTTGCACTTGCTTCACTTGTTGTGATAGTATATATGTTGTTCTTTAAGAAATACAGAGAAGCAGATAAGCTTGTTTTTACTGATTATTCATCAGTTGAAAGGAGACATACAGCTTGATAGCTTGGTTATCTGAAAATCTTGGTACGATAGTGGTCAGTCTTGTACTGATCGCTGTCGTCGGATTAATAATATTTAAATTAGTAAGGGACAAAAGACGTGGTAAGACCAGTTGCGGATGCGACTGTGGCTGTTCCGGATGCAGTGCGTGTGACAGCAAAAGCACTTCCGGTTCACACTAGCATTGATATGCGGTCTGTATCAATTTTTGGTTGATTTTTCATGTCGGAGTGATATAATACGACACATGAGCAATTCTTACCGGTGTTTTGAAAACAAAGAATGTAAATATTATCCATGTCATGAGGGGATAGAAGAGATGAATTGTCTTTTTTGTTATTGTCCCCTCTATTTTTTTGTTGACTGCCCGGGAAATCCGGAATATAAAGGAAATACGAAGGTTTGTACGGGATGCACGTTTCCGCACAAGCCTTCAAATTATGATAAGATCAATGATTTTTTGCGCAAAAAGATAAAAGATCAGGATCGGTTATAGTACGTATATTTTAATATGATAGGAAGGGTGTAAAAATGCAGGAGTTACTTTATAAGGTAGGAAAAAATCTGTATGTAAATCTTACTAACAAATGTCCATGTGACTGTACATTTTGCCTGAGACATAATATGGACAGTATCGGCGGATCCGATTCGCTTTGGCTCGATCATGAGCCGGATCATGATGAGGTTATGGAAGCATTTAAGAAGTTTCCGTCAGACTCATACAGAGAACTTGTATTTTGCGGATTCGGTGAGCCGACCGAAAGACTTGATGTACTGCTTGAGGTGGCAAAGACGGTCAAGGAGAAATGGAATAAACCTATCCGTATCAACACCAATGGCATGGCTAATCTTATAAATGAAAAGGATGTTCCGCCTCTGTTTGAGGGGCTTATTGATTCGGTTTCCATCAGTCTGAATAATCCCGACCCTGTTAAATTCCAGGAACTTGTAAGATGCAAATTCGGTGAGAAATCATTCGACGCCCTTATTGAATTTGCGAAAGAGTGCGTGAAATACACAAAAAATGTCACAATGACAACCGTTGATACCACCCTTTCGAAAGAGGAAGAGGATGAGTGCAGAAGAATCTGCAAAGAGATAGGAGCCACATACAGGATCAGAGCTTGGGAGGCATAATGAGTAATACTAATCGCCCGTCACTTGGGAAAAAGAAAAGAATAGTAATAAAGATCGGGTCATCATCGATCACACATGCAGAAACAGGAAATATGAATTATGCAAAGATTGAAAAGCTTGCACGGGAATTGTGTGATCTGAGAGGTGAGGGATATGATGTGTGTCTCGTAAGCTCCGGAGCGATCGCTATCGGGCGCGAGGTTATGGCAATGGATAAGCCGTCGACGAATGTTGAGAAGCAGGCTCTTGCCGCTATAGGACAGGCTTCGCTTATGATGACTTACAAGAGGGTTTTTGCTCAGTATGACCAGCGTATCGCCCAGGTTCTTCTCACAAAAAATACAACAGATCACGCTGAACAGCTCGAGAATGCGATTAATACCTTTGAGCAGCTTTTTAAATTCGGTGTTATTCCGATCGTCAATGAAAATGATGCGCTCTCAACATACGAGATCCAGTTTGGCGACAATGATACACTCTCGGCTACCGTTACAAAGATGGTCGGGGCAGATCTTCTTGTACTTGTATCCGATGTGGATGGATTGTACACAGACGATCCGAGAAAATGTGAGAATGCTTCGCTGGTAGAATACGTAGAGACAATAGATGATGATCTTCTTGAGATGGCAAAGGGAAGCACCGGAAGCAATGTGGGTACCGGCGGTATGCAGACAAAACTTAACGCCGCGCTCATTGCCACCGAATCCGGAGCGGATATGATCATAATCAACAGCAAACAGCTCGATGCCCTTCATCAGCTTTTTGATAACACTTATGTGGGCACATTGTTTAAAGGAAAATAAATATGAATTTAGAGATACCTGTAAATGAGCCTGATAGGCAGTATTACTATATAGAAAGAGCCAAGGAGTTT
The DNA here is from genome assembly GCA_905236295.1 of uncultured Eubacterium sp. GTDB lineage: Bacteria > Bacillota > Clostridia > Lachnospirales > Lachnospiraceae > Eubacterium_C. The sequence continues at coordinate 5,329 of CAJOQF010000075.1, forward strand.
GTGGCTCTAAAGAGCAAAGAGTACAATAGACCGCTCACTTATCATGTGACAACCTTCGGATGTCAGATGAATGCAAAGGATTCCGAGAAAATGTGCGGTATTCTTGAGACAGTGGGATATGTATATAAAGATAGCGAAGATGCCGACCTGGTACTCTTTAATACCTGTACGGTCAGGGAGAATGCCAACAATAAAGTGTACGGCAGACTCGGATATCTGAACGGATATAAAAAGAAAAATCCCGATATGAAGATCGCGATCTGCGGATGCATGATGCAGGAGGACAACGCAAGGGAGAAGATTAAAGAGAGTTACAGATTTGTGGATATTATCTTTGGTACCCACAATATCTTTAAGCTCGCCGAACTCCTTGTTGAGAGCTTTGCATCGGACGAGATGATAATCGATGTGTGGGAGGATACCGACAAGATCGTCGAAAAGCTCCCGACCATCAGAAAGTATCCTTTTAAATCAGGTGTAAACATCATGTTTGGCTGCAATAATTTTTGCAGTTATTGTATTGTCCCTTATGTCAGGGGCAGGGAGAGAAGCAGAAAGCCCGAGGAGATTATTTCCGAGATAAGGGAGCTTGCTGACGACGGGGTTGTGGAGATCATGCTTCTGGGACAAAATGTCAATTCCTACGGCAAGACTCTTGAAGATCCTGTTTCTTTTGCAGCACTGCTTCGGGAGATAGAAAAGATTGACGGTATAGAGAGGATAAGGTTTATGACCTCTCATCCGAAGGATCTTTCGGATGAACTTATCGAGGTCATGGCATCCTCTAAAAAGGTTTGTCCTCATCTCCATCTGCCGCTTCAATCCGGAAGCAGCAGACTGCTTGAAAAGATGAACAGACATTACACCAAGGAAGGATATCTTGCTCTGGTTGACAAGCTTAAAGCCAGAGTACCGGAGATTTCCCTGACTACCGATATAATTGTCGGCTTCCCGGGGGAGACAGAAGAAGATTTTGAAGAGACACTCGATGTTGTGAGAAAGGTTAGGTACGATTCGGCGTTTACCTTTATCTATTCAAAGAGAAGCGGTACGCCTGCTGCCGCCTATGACGATCAGATTGACGAGGAGATTATAAAGAAAAGATTTGACAGGCTTCTCGGTGAAGTGCAGAATATTGCCGCCGAGGAGGCAAAAAGATTTGTCGGAAAAACCATGCCTGTGTTGTTTGAACAGGTAAATCATCAGGATGAGAGTATGATCACAGGAAGACTCGACAACAATGCTCTCGTTCATGTAGTTGGCGATAAGTTGCTTATCGGCAAGATATGTGACGTTAAGATCAATGAGAGTAAGGGATTTTATTATCTGGGAGAGTTAGCTGATCTTCCTTCGAGAAGTTAGACCACATTATGAGAAAAAACAGGATTGCCTTTATGGGGGTGTTCCTAGCGCTCGCCCTCGTTGTTGCTTATGTTGAATCATTGATCCCGATCAGTTTCGGAATCCCCGGAGTCAAGATCGGCCTTACTAACATCGTTATATTGCTGGTGCTGTATTGCCTCGGTACAAAGGAGGCATTTATCATATCCGCACTCAGGGCTGTGCTCGCGGGATTTCTTTTCGGAAATATGTTTGGGATAATCTACTCGCTTGCGGGAGCAATGCTTTCGCTCTTTTGTATGTATCTTTTTAAGCGGGTATTTAATTTCAGGATGATCACAGTCAGCGTGATCGGAGGTATAACCCACAATCTCGGACAGATAATCATCGCTTCTCTTGTTGTCGAAAACTATCATGTAATGTATTATTTCCCGGTGCTCGTGCTTTCCGGAGTTGTAACGGGAATTATAATAGGAATGGTTGCCTTCGAGATATATAAGAGAATTGGCAGGCTTTTTTTACGGGTTGATCCGGATAATAATGACGAAAATAGAAAAAAAGTTCTTCAACATAAGTTAAGGTATGATATAATAGCAATAATTATAATGATTTTGCTTAGTGTGATACTTGTTTTTGTATTTCTTCCGGCATTTTCAAAGGATGGAGATAAGTTTAAGATCCTTGTGGACGGAGAAGTATACGGAGAGTATCCGCTCGACAAAGATAATTCTTATGAAGTTGAGATAGGTGGTACGGTATCAAATGTGGTGACGTTAAAGGATGGCCAGGTATATATGAGTGAGGCTGACTGCCCTGATAAGATCTGTGTCAGTCACAGACCGATTTCAAAGAAGAACGAATCGATAATCTGCCTCCCGAACAAAGTTGTTGTGGAGGTTGTGACCGGAGAGGATTCCGGGCTTGATACCATAGCAAGATAGAATGGAAAAACGAATAATCGCTACAGAGATAGAGAAAACTGAAGTGCCGCTTGAGGGTTCCCTGAGACCACAGACTCTTGATGATTATGTGGGGCAGGAGAAAGCCAAGAGGAATCTTCGCATATATATAGAGGCGGCAAAAAAACGTAATGATTGTCTGGATCATGTGCTTTTTTATGGTCCTCCGGGACTTGGAAAGACCACCCTTGCAAACATCATTGCAAACGAGATGGGGGTCAATATAAAGACCACTTCCGGTCCGGCTATCACCACACCGGGTGATATGGCAGCGATCTTAAGTTCCTTAAATAACGGGGATGTGCTGTTTGTGGACGAGATACACAGGCTTAATCGCCAGGTAGAGGAGGTTCTTTATCCTGCCATGGAGGATTACGCGATCGATGTAGTCATAGGCAAGGGACAGGGAGCCAAATCCATAAGGATAGATATCCCACCGTTTACATTGATCGGTGCCACCACGAGAGCAGGGCTGTTATCTGCACCTTTGAGGGATCGCTTTGGCGTAGTCAATCATCTTGAATATTATAATGAGAATGAATTGCTGTCTATTGTGAAGGCTTCTGCAGCAAAGCTTGGAGTCGACATTGAAGAATCCGGTGCGATAGAGATGGCGAAACGCTCGAGAGGTACGCCCCGACTGGCCAACAGGTTGCTTAAAAGGGTGAGGGATTTCGCACAGGTCAAATATGATGGGGTCATCACAAAAGAGGTGGCTGCTGATGCGCTTGACCTGCTCGAGGTCGATTCGTACGGACTTGACAAGAATGACAGAAACATTCTTTTGACAATTATAGAGAAGTTTTCCGGCGGACCGGTCGGACTTGACACACTGGCAGCATCTCTGGGAGATGATTCCGGAACGCTTGAGGATGTATATGAGCCTTATCTGGTTCAAAATGATTTTATTATTAGGACGCCTAAGGGGCGAGTAGCTACGAAAAAAGCTTATGCCCATTTTGGAATAGAGTACACCGAGGAGGATTGAGAATGTCATCAAAAACAGATGTAGAAGTTGTGATCGGAGGAAAGGTATACAAGCTTTCCGGATATGAGGAGCCGGAATATCTTCAGAAGGTTGCGACTTATCTTAATGGAAAGATTGATGAGTTAAATAAGTTTGAGGGCATTTCCAGACTTACCAATGACATGCGCTCTCTTCTTTTGCAGATCAATATCGTAGACGACTATTTTAAGGCAAAAGAGGCAGCTGACAGGATCAAGGATGACTGGGAGGGCAGAGACAAAGAGCTCTACGACCTCAAACATTCCATCGTCAGTGACAAGGAAAAAATAGAAGAACTTGAAAAGGAGAACAGACAGTATCTCTCCAAGATAAAAGAGCTTGAGCTTTTGAGATCAAAGCTTGAGGAATCACTGGAGTCTGCTCTCTTTGACAAGCCGGCAAAGAAGGACTGATATTTTGAAAAACAGGCGGATTGAGCTCTTGGCACCCGCCGGTACATTTAATACGGCGATCGCTGTGTTAAATGCCGGAGCAGATGCGGTTTATCTCGGTGGAGAGATGTTCTCGGCAAGAGCTTTTGCAAAGAATCTTACAACTGATGAGCTTATCAAAGTCATTGAGTATGCTCATATAAAAGGTAAAAAAGTTTACCTCACAGTAAATACATTGCTTAAAAACAACGAAATCACAGACGGTCTGTACGATTACATAGTACCGCTTTACCTGGCGGGGCTTGATGCAGTAATTGTTCAGGACATGGGTGTGGTTTCTTTTTTGAGGGAAAAATTTGAGGACTTAGATGTCCATATGAGCACTCAGACAAGCATTTCAACCCCTGAGGGAGCAATGTTTTTTAGGAATCTCGGTATAACGCGCGTGGTGCTTTCAAGGGAGCTTTCTCTTGATAAGATCAAAGAGATTTATGAACAGACGGGACTTGACCTTGAAGTGTTTGCGCACGGGGCACTCTGTTACTCATATTCGGGCAGATGTCTTTTGTCGAGCATGATCGGCGGAAGAAGTGCAAACAGGGGAAAATGTGCCGGTCCTTGCAGACTCGCCTACACTTACGACAATAAAAAAGAGGTATTTCTCTTAAGTCTCAAGGATCTTGCCACACTTTCGATCTTACCGGATATGATTGAAGCAAATATAGCCTCCTTAAAGATTGAAGGACGCATGAAACAGACAGAGTACGCTGTCGGAGTGACATCGCTTTACAGGAAGTACATTGATAAGTACTATGAACTGGGGAGAGCCGATTACAAAGTTTCACATAAGGATAAAAAGATGCTCGAGGCTCTCGGAAGCAGAAGCGGATTTACCGATGGATACCTTACCGGAAAAAGGTCTGATATGGTAAGCCTCTCATCACCTTCGCATAAAAACTCCGATATCGAGGTAGATATAGATGAGTCTTTTGTAAAAGAAAAGATCAAAGCTAAATTTACTGCACATATCGATAAGCCGGTGACACTGAGTCTTGAGTATAATGATCACAGAGTTTCGGCAGAGGGTATGATCGTCAGTCCGTCAAAGAACTCACCGCTTTTAGCTGATACTGTAAGGTCTAAGGTCGGTGCATGCGGAGATTCATTTTTTGAAATCTTAGATATGGACATAGATATGGATGAGAATGTTTTTTTGCCGGCATCAGAGTTAAAGAAGTTAAGACGCAAGGCTTTGGATGACTTATCGTTTGAGGTTAACAAAGATTATTACAGACATTTATCATGAAAGAGACATACATATACGTAAGGAATAAGGCTCAGCTTCTGAAAGTTTTGGATTTTGAACCTGACTGCATAATAATTGAATATGAATTGTTTTTTGGACTTGACGATGAATTGAGAAGGCGGACTCAGGATCAAAAAAGAATTGTTATATCGCTGCCGCACGTTCTGAACTCGAATGTGATCTCACATATCAAATCAAACATAAATAAAGATATGTATTTTATGTGTGATTCATATGACGGGTTGGGTCTTCTTGCGGCTCTTATGATGCCTTCGGACCATATAATGCTTGATGCGGGATTGTACGCTTTCTCCGATCGCTCGGTGGATTATTTTAGATCGTTGGGATATACAAAATATACAATCCCCTATGAGTTAAATCTAAAGGAGATAGCGGGACTTGATAAAGAGGGGGCGGTGATGATGGTTTACGGAAGGATTCCCGTGATGTATTCCGCTCAATGTGTTTTGAAAAACACCGGAAGATGCAAGGGAAAGTCCGGGACATCGAAGGTTACAGAGATCGTCGATAGAAAAAACAGTGTTTTACCCGTTATCTGTGAGTGTGAATATGACTGTTTTAATATAATCTACAATTCAAAGCCTCTGTATTTACTGCATCTTCTTGATGACATTTATGATGTGGGGGTTGATGCGATAAGACTCGATTTTACTGTTGAGGATGAAAAGCTCACAGAAAAGATTCTTGATATATTAAAGAACAGAAGATGGGTAAAACCGAATGATGTTTTGGGAGATTTTACGAAAGGACATTTGTTAAGAGGAGTTTAGTATGGCACATCTGGCTACGGAATTATCTAAATATCTGATGATCATACTGTTTATGGTGTACACTTTTGAGAGCTTTTACGTGTTCAGGGGTAAGCTCGGTGAAAAGGGTCGCAGCCGTATTTACAAGAGACAGACTGCCTATATTTTCCTTATTCATCTCGATGCCTTCGCATTGATACTCTACAATGAACAAAAGCTCAATTATGTACTGTTTTACGCAGCTCAGGTTGTATATCTGGTCGTTCTTTTGTTTGTCTATACAAAGCTGTATAACCGCTCGTCAAGGCTTGTGGCAAATCATATGTGCATGTTGTTAAGCATTGGATTTATAATGCTTACACGACTTGATTTCGACAAGGCGGTGAGACAGTTTGAGATAGCGGTCATAGCGCTTGGAATAACGATCATAGTTCCGCTTCTCATAAACAAGCTTCGGTTTTTTGACAAACTTACCTGGCTGTATGCTGTAGTCGGCATATTGGCGTTAGGTGTAGTTGCCGTGATCGGAAGCACTTCCTACGGTGCACAGTTATCGCTCTCGGTGGGCGGAATATCTATGCAGTTTTCCGAGTTTATCAAGATCGTGTTTGTATTTTTTGTCGCGGCGATGTTTACAAAGTCTGTCTCCTTCAGGCAGGTGGTCGTCACCACCATGGTTGCGATCATTCATGTCGGAATACTGGTGCTTTCTAAAGACCTGGGCGCTGCGCTCATTTTCTTTGTGGTCTACATAGTTATGCTCTATGTCGCCACCAGAAGGATCGCATACCTCTTGCTCGGAGTCGGTCTTGGGGCACTCGCATCGGTTATATGTTATAAGCTGTTTAATCATGTGCGTGTCAGGGTTATAGCCTGGATGGATCCGCTTGCGGTATATCAGGATGCGGGTTACCAGATCGCTCATTCACTTTTTGCGATAAGCACGGGTGGCTGGTTTGGAATGGGACTTTATAAGGGGGCTCCCGACACAATACCTGTCGTTACAAAGGATCTTATCTTTTCAGCCATATGTGAGGAGATGGGAATAGTATTCGGTTTCTGTATAATACTTGTATGTGCAAGCCTGTTTATGATGTTTTTAAACATTTCCATGCAGATAAAGAAGCCGTTTTATAAGATGATCGCTTTGGGACTTGGAACTGTTTACGGATTTCAGGTATTTTTAACGATCGGTGGTGTCACAAAGTGTATACCGCTTACCGGAGTTACACTTCCCCTTGTAAGCTATGGCGGAAGTTCTCTTCTGGCTACATTTTTAATGTTTGCGATAATCCAGGGACTGTACTTGAAGGCAGGAGAGAAGAGAAAGCATATTGATGATGGATCAGAGGATGATGAAGAATAAAAAGAGAAGGTCAAATGAAGAAGAGTATTTAGATCTCAACGACTTTGACGAAAAGAGAAAACCGCATAAAAAGAAAGCCTCAAGAAACAGTGAGTATGTAGTTATAACCTATATTTTTCTGCTTATTTTCATAATTCTAATCGTATATCTCGGTTATTTTATGGTTAAGAAGAGCAGCTCGTATATCACATCTCCGTATAATCCGAGACTTGATTCCTTGGCCGAAAATGTCGTTAGGGGCAGCATATATTCAAGTGATGGAGAAAAGCTTGC
>CAJOQF010000076.1 GCA_905236295.1 uncultured Eubacterium sp.
GATTGGCGCTGTTATTATCACGCTGTCAAATCTGTCAAGTATTCCGCCATGTCCCGGAATCAGTTTTCCGTAATCTTTTATCTCGTATTGTCTCTTAATTGCAGAAGCTGCAAGGTCTCCAACCATGGATATAAGTCCACCTACAGCACAGATCAAAGCAAGGATCAGTATCTGTACAGGAGCAAGTCCAAGAGCACTTTTGAAGACTAATCCGAAAATGACCGCTACAACCGCAGAGCCTACAACTCCGCCTATGGCGCCCTCTACGGTTTTCTTTGGGCTTAGTACCGGAGCCATTTTATGCTTTCCGAAAAATCTGCCGACAAAATATGCACATGTATCGCAAACCCATGAACATACAAATACCAGCCAAACTAGATATTCTCCACCTATAAGGTTTCTTGTAAGGTAAATGCACGATAGCATGAGCGCAATATAAAAGAATCCGAAAATTATAGCAAAAAGCTCATTTGCGTGAAGTTTTGGATATGAAAAGACAAAAACAAAAAGCTCGGCTATCAAAAATCCTACTATAAGCAGCGTGATAGTCGGAAGGAAGTCAAATGCCAAATCCAGATAGAACAACACACATACAATATATCCTATGATGCCGGATATTTTTTTGTGTACATTAAAAACACGGTAAAGCTCATACATACCGATAAGTGATATAATGCCGGTTGCAATAAGGAGTACATTTCCTCCGCATATAAGTATGAATAGCAAAATTGCCAATAGAACGGCACCGCTAATTATTCTGGTCTTCAATTATTCTTCCTCCTTGTTTATACCGCCAAATCTTCTGTCCCTTGATGCATATTCAAATAAAGCTTCTCTGAGACTTTCACGGCCGAAATCGGGCCAGCAAACATCGGGGAAATACATTTCGCTGTAGGCAACCTGCCAAAGCAGGAAATTTGAAAGTCGTTTTTCTCCGCTTGTTCTGATCAAAAAGTCGGGATCCGGAATATCCTTTGTATCCAGTCTTTCCGCTATCAGTGCGTCGTCGATATCGTCGATTTCAATTTCCCCGGTTTTAATGTCCGAAGCTATGGATCTGAAAGCTCTCAGCATTTCATCACGACTTCCGTAGTTTAGTGCAATTTGAAGATTTAATCCGTCAAAATCCTTGGAAGTCTCCTCAAGCTCGGTTATAGCAGCGTTAATCTCTTCGTTGAGAGCAGATTTGTCGCCGATGATTCGAACTCTCATTTTATGCTTGATGCTCTGCTTTATGCATTTTTTGAGATATGTGACCATGAGCTTCATCAATGCATTGACTTCCGAGTCCGGTCTGGACCAGTTTTCAGTTGAAAATGCATAGATTGTAAGATACTTTACGCCAAAATCATCGCAGGCTTCAATAACTTCCTCCAGGGTTTTTGCACCTTGAGCGTGAACTATATTTCTGGGAAGACCTTTTGCCTTTGCCCATCTTCCGTTTCCATCCAATATTATAGCAATATGCTTAGGTATTTTATCCGGTAAGTTTTCCATATGAACCTCTAACTTTCGTATATATTAAAAAACGTGCCCCGAAAGTTTCTTCGGGGCTAACGCCATTTACTAAACAGTAAGTACTTCTTTGGTTTTTTCTTCTACCGCTTTGTCAATGTCCGCGATAAATTTGTCAGTGAGCTTCTGAGCTTCATCTTCCAAGTCTTTGATCTCATCCTCTGAAACTTCGGATGTCTTGCCGGCTTTCTTTAATGCATCCATAGCATCTCTTCTGATATTTCTGATAGCCACTTTTGCATTTTCGCCTTTTTTCTTTACGTCTTTTGCAAGCTCCTTACGTCTCTCCTCGGTAAGTTCAGGGAAAACAAGACGTATAAGCTTTCCGTCGTTTGTTGGATTGATCCCGAGATCTGAGGAAAGGATGGCCTTTTCAATCTCCTTTACCATATTCGCCTCCCATGGCTGAATCTGGATAAGTCTCGGCTCCGGCACAGACACATTGGCAACCTGCTGAATAGGTGTCGGTGTACCATAGTAATCAACCATTATCTTATCAAGAACATGCGGATTTGCGCGTCCGGCTCTTATAGTTCCAAACTCATCAAGCATAAACTGATAAGAACTTTTCATTTTGCTCTCATATTGATCAAGATTCTCTATCATGATAAATCTCCTTATGTTTAGACAATAACTTTTGTTCCGTTGAATTCACCTGAGTATGCTTTGATAATGCTGTCTTCGTCGTTTAGGGCAAACACATACATAGGCATTTTGTTTTCCATACTCATTATAGAAGCAGTGAGATCCATGACTGCAAGTCTCTCCTCGATTACACGCTCAATCGTAAGTTCATCATAGCGTTTTGCGTTGGGATTGATCTTTGGATCTGAATCGTATACTCCATCAACGGCTTTTGCAAGAAGGATAACATCAGCTTCCATCTCGACTGCACGAAGTACAGTAGTTGTATCAGTGGTAAAATACGGATGACCTGTGCCACCGGCGAAAAATACAATCTTGTTCTCTTTGAAAGCTTCGTTGACGCCATCCTTTGAGAAAAGCTTTGTAAATGCTCCGCAGGTAAACGGTGTCATTATCTCAGTATCCATCCCAACTGATCTGAATATCTCAGAAACATAGATACAGTTCATGACTGTGGCGAGCATACCAATCTGATCGGCCTTAACTCTGTCAATGTTTTCAGAGGTACGGCCTCTCCAATAATTGCCACCGCCTATTACTATACCGACTTTTATACCGTCTTCATGTATTTTTTTAACCTGATTGGCAACACCTA
>CAJOQF010000077.1 GCA_905236295.1 uncultured Eubacterium sp.
CATTAAAAACTGCCTCCAATCAGTTGTCTGATTTTGTACTTTGTGCTAAAATAATAATACAGCATGCAGAGTATATATTGCAAGTTACAAACCTTGACAATAGTGTGTGCATGTGAGTTCACGTAAAGGGGTTGATTTATATGAACATCAACATCACCGGAAGAAACATTGACTTGACAGAGGGTATCAAAACAGCTATTACCGACAAGCTTTCAAGACTTGAAAAGTACTTTACCCCGGATACCTTGGTCAACACGACCTTAAGCGTTGAGAAAGAGCGCCAGAAAATCGAGGTCACCATTCCTATGAAAGGTAATATCCTTCGTGCAGAGCAGGTCAGCGATGATATGTATGTCACAATAGACCTTATCGTTGACGTTATCGAGCGTCAGCTCAAGAAGCACAAAAACAAGATGATAACCAAGTATCAGAGCGGAAGCAATCTGAAAAAGGAATTTATAGAGGAGGAAACACAGGACGACGAGATCAAGATCGTCCGCAGCAAAAAGTTCGGTATGAAGCCTATGTTCCCGGAAGATGCCTGCGTACAGATGGATCTTCTCAACCATGACTTCTACGTATTCAGAAATGCAGAGACCGACGAAGTAAACGTCGTATATCGCAGAAAAGATCACACATACGGACTTATTGAACCTGAGTGCTAAAGCACAAAAATCCGGTTAAATAATCAAATGCCTCAGCATCATCCTTAGATGAACAGCTGAGGCATTTTTATTATCTGTTTTGAGGCTTCAGATCTGATCACTGACGGTTATTGGTCATTACCATCAGATTCACTTCCGTAATATGTGAATCCAAGCATTGTCAGATCATCAAACTGCGGTGCGTCTCCGACAAAGTCATCCACTGCAGCTCTGACGTTTGCCAGCAGTTCCTTGTTCTCCACATCGGGATGGGCATTTAACGCATCAAGCATGCGGTCTGTGCCGAATAGTTCTTCATTTGCGTCTGTCGCCTCCGGAACTCCGTCAGTATAGACAAATATTCTCTCTCCGGGTTCCAAGTCATATTCCCTCGTTTTAAATTTCATGCCCTCCATTGTGGCAACCGCCGGAGAGTGCTTGGTCTTTACAAGTTCAAATTTCCCACCCGGCTTTTTGACCGCCGGATACTCATGGCCGGCATTGGATTCTATGACATGTCCCGTCTTAATATTTATTATCGCAAACCAAACCGTAACGAAAAATTCCTGTTCATTTGATTCGCAGATCTGGTCGTTGACTTTGCCGAGTATCTCTGCAGTGTCCCCGCCCATCTGCGCCCTTGTCCTGATAAGCACCATGGAGATCATCATAAACAGCGCTGCCGGCACACCCTTTCCGGAGACGTCCGCTATGACAAGCGCGAGATGATCCTGATCTATCAGGAAGAAATCGTAGAAATCTCCACCGACTTCCTTTGCCGGGTTCATGCTGGCATACAGATCAAACTCTTTTCTTTCAGGGAAGGCCGGATAGAGATTCGGAAGCATAGAAGCCTGTATCTCGGTGGCAACATTTAACTCCGCACCTATCCTTTCTTTCTCGGCAGTGATCTCGGTAATATTCTTTATGTACAACTGAGTCTGTTTTGATACTTTTGCAAATGCCTTAGCGAGGATCTCGATCTCATCACCGGTCTTGTAGATATCTTCCATCTCAAAAACCGTATCCTCACTCTTTATGTTCGCAATGCGATTCGTCATATGGTTTATAGGCCTGACTATCCTTCCGGCAAGAATAAGAGAAGCAACAACAGCGAATGCAATCACCAGAACAAGCATCACGACAATTATACCGTTTATCTTTTTTATCTGTGCCTGATATTCCTGTGCTGCGGTCTTGGCAATCGAATCCAGGTTTCCAAGCATGGTCTGCGTCGGTGCATCAACCGTCGCCTGAGGAAGTACCAACAGCTGACTCCAGCCTATCGTCGGCATGAAATCATAGGCTATGTAATAGTCCTCCCCGTCAATCTGACAGATGTCTACTCCGCTTCCTCCTCCCACGGCAAAGGTCACC
>CAJOQF010000078.1 GCA_905236295.1 uncultured Eubacterium sp.
AAATATGTCAAACCCTCTAAAAAGCTGAATTTAGTCTTCAGTATGGAATTTACTTTTACATGCGGAATTTAACTTTTCATTCAATCATCCGAAAAATTCCATTGTCCTATCGACACTGCTCCTCTTTTTCCCGGTAATAAGCGCGTACCAGACTGTTGTAACCAAGCTCCTTAAGTTTATCATAACTTATACGGTATTGACAGTCAGACCATTTGCCGGAAAGAAGAAACCGGATACATCTCTGGGAATAGAGATCGAGTTCGTGAAGAGAATCCGTTTTGGTTATGATCGGAAATGCCCAGCGACTCCAGCTAAGATCAGAGCTGTTAGGTTTTCCGTAAAAATTATAGTGATTCAGTCTGATCAGATTTTTGGCCTTTTCCTCGGGTGTGCTGTAGAGTCCTTTTTTATCCCTGTCGAGCCTCTTAGCGCGAATTCGCATCCTTCTTTTCAGTTTCCGTACAGATGATCTTGCAATATCCACTTCTTGCCCTTGAAATTTGAAACCAAGAAAATCAAATGCTTCTCCCGGCTCATAAATAGCTGTTTTATCATCAGCGTGAGGCTTTAACCCAAGTCTTTTAAACTCTTTCATAAGAAGACTTAAGTTTTCTTCGGCTTCCTCCCTGCTCTTTACAAAAAGAATTATATCATCAGAGTATCTCGCATAAAGAACACTTCTTTCAGAAAGAAGCCTGTCGATATCCTCAAGATAGATATTTGTAAAGAAATTATGGATAGGGCAACCGGGGATAGCTGAAGTATCTCCCGCTGTTATATTCTCATTCAATACGTAAAGATGACGGTCCAAAAGCCACCTAAAGAACCGCACAGCCTTTGGATCCCTTGCTCCCAGACTATTCTCCAGAATTTCACTCAGATAGTTTGAGTTGATAGAGTTTCCGTAATTAATGAGATCTGCTTTGACTACAAACATATTTGCAAGACTCTTGTTTTGACGGATTTTTAAGACCAGATCCTTGGCACTTATATTTCGTCGGAAAGAATAGACATTTTCCGAGATGATATCATCGTAGTCATGAAGCAAAAAAGCCATCATACGAAACAGGGTCATCTCGTCTTCCTCGAAATGATATACGGTTCGTTTCCTATCGGTATAACTCTTGGGAATCATCTTTTTTCGTGGGATCGAAATTGAGAAATCTCCATTTGCCAGTTTCTGTACATCTTCCTCGTATTTAGAACTTGAGAGATACTCACTCATTTGCTGAATTCGAAAATCCGGTATTTTCCCACTTCCTTTGTAGATCAGAAAGCGTTTTTTGCTCTCAGGATCAGACATTTTATCAAAAAGATTGTTCATGGTTTTAGTCCTTGTCTGAATGATATATTATTGACTTTTGTGTTATCGTAAAGTACTCTGTTTAAGAGCAGAGGAGTGTATCCAATATGATACGCCTGCAGAAAGCTTTGTCTTCTGCCATAAATGATCTTGCAGGCGGTCGGCAGAGGGGAAAGCTTTAAATGCTATGCTAAAGTTGATCCTCTGCTCTTTTTATTCAATTATCCGGTCTCTGTTTGCAGTCTCTGTTTTCGGACAAGTTCCGCGAATTTACCGTTTTTTGATATCAGTTCCTCATAGGAACCCTCTTCTGCTATTATACCGTCTTCCAGCATAAATATCCTGTCAAAATTCACTACGGTGGATAATCTGTGAGCCACCATGATCACAGTGGCATTTAAATTGCAGATATTATCTAATACTTCAGCCTGCGTGACATTGTCAAGAGCCGATGTGGCCTCATCAAGGATAAGCACGTTTGGATTACCGAGAAGAGCTCGTGCGATCAGTATTCGCTGTCTTTGGCCACCGGAGAATCCGCTCGAAGCCGATTCGGATATCTCCGTGTCCAGTTTCAACGGTAGCTTCCTTATATAATCTCCCATAGCGGCTTTCTCCACCGCTTTCCATATACTTTCATCGGAAACATTTCCCGAACTCCCAAAAGTCACATTTTCAGCTATGGTTCCCGGAAAGACTTTACTGAACTGGAAGACCGAACCGATACATCTTCTTAAGGATCGGATATTTAAGGAACTCAGCTGTTTGCTGTCATAGTATACTGTTCCGTCATCCGGAATCTCAAGCCCGATAAGAATCTTAAGCAGCGTACTCTTTCCACAGCCACTGCTTCCTACAATAGCAACTTTCTCCCCTCGCTTTATATCCATGGTTACGCCTTTTAAACATCCTCTTTGAGCGTTGCCGTAAGAAAACCAGATATTATCAACCGTTACGTTGCCGCCAAGTCTGTGAACATATTCAAGTGCTTCCGGCTCCTCATTCTTAGATGTGAATAGTGGGCTTACATTCTCGCAAAGACTTTTGACTTGAAACATATTTTTCATCATATCGGTAAGCTTGGCGACAACCGTGATAATAAGGGCATACGAAGCGGAAAATGTCATGTAATCTTTAGCTGAAAGATCATTTGTCAACGTGACTCCAAGAAGTGTTATTGTTGCGGCTGTTGATAAAGCGGCTATGATCTCGGTGCTGTACTTCAAAAAAAAGGGCTGCTTGTAGTTAAGCGAAAGGGTGTTGCGATAGAGCTCTGCCCATTTTGCGTATATGGATTTCTCCGCGCCCATCCCCTTAATTTTCTGTATGCCGCGAATCGCAGAGTACATCAGACTGCTCTCCTTCATTTCCACATCCATTATTCCGGCCTCATTTTGGGCATTGAGAACGGCACCGATCGCTGAGGCGACTATCTTTAGAAGTAGAAATAAAATAGCAGGTAAAAACAGAATGGGCGCAAAACCGTGCATCTGGAACAGATATACAACAGAGAACACAGTATCCAACAAAACATCCATCATTATGTCCAAAACCATTGTTGATAATCTTCCGCAGTTGTATATTCTGCGGGACAATTTCCCCGAATCAGTCGATGTAAAAAAAGCCTGCGGCAGATGCAACGTTTTTGCCATAACAGCTGACTGAACCTTCGTAGAGACACGTACCTTGGTTCCGGAAAGCATCAACGATTTTACGGAATTTAGACCTATTCGCGACAGACTGACAAGCAAAAATACAATTACAGCAAGGCCAAAATCTGCCGCAGAGCCGTTCCCCGGAATGTAATCCTGATATATCCATCTTGAAACCATAGGTATGATGTATCCAAGAACGGTCGCTGATAATGCCGCAGCGATTATGGGAAACACTTCCCGTGCTGTGAGTGATTTAAATACATTTGCGGTAAATGTTGAGATTACAGACTTCCGCTCTTCAAGAGGCCTGTTAAATATATAGCATCCCTTTTTAAGCTTTTCAAGGAATGATCTTGAAGCAAATCCGCTGCTTGAATCACTCGGGCAATAATATCTGTATCCGAAAAGTGAAGGAAAAAGAGCAACGGCTTTCCCGTCGTTTCGAAAAGCCATTATCGAATTGGCGCCCAATTGCCCCACGGATGGAATGTCTTCGGAATATTCATACATCATTCCCAGAGGATCAAGCAACGTCTCCAACATCTCGTCAATGCTGGTTTGACAAAACACTCTCCTTACCGTCAGTCCGAAACGGTTAAGTATAAAAAGCAACGCAGTCTCAGCATCATCCACACTGTTTTCCAAACGATGCATTTCGACATCCAGTTTAAGCGAATCATCTGCGTATTGCTCAAGCCTTCTGTTATTTTCTTCTTTCTTTATAATTATCTCAGTATATATACCCATGTCATCTCTCTTTTATCAGTTTTCTGTACAGACCATCCTCGCCGTAAAGCTCGTCATGTGTACCTTCCTGAACAATACGGCCTCTGTCCATAACATATATTTTGTCGCAGTCAACTATCGTTGACAGTCGATGTGCCACAATGACGCACGTAGTGCCTTTGGCCTTGATGGAATTGATTACCCTGTCCTCGGTAAGCGCATCCAAAGCTGACGTAAACTCATCCAAAAACAGTATCGTGGGTTCGTGTGAAAGGGCTCGTGCAAGCTCAAGTCTCTGGAGTTCACCACCCGAAAAATTTCGGCCGTTTTCACTTATTGGTGAGCTGTAACCGAGTCTGTCTTTAGATATCCTGTCGTGGATTTGGGCATCCTTAGCGGCAAGTATAACCTCATAGCTCTCAACAGTCGTATCCCACATGGTTAAGTTGTTATATACGGAATCATCAAAAGTTGTTATTTCCTGATCAACGGTTGCTATCGAAGAATGGAATATAACGTCAGCTATCCGGTTTCTGCTTCTGCCCGAATACAGTATCTCACCTGATTCAGGAGTATAAAGATTCGATAACAGTTTTAAAAGTGTACTCTTGCCGCAACCGGTAGCTCCGACAATCGCAACCATCTGCCCGGGTTTTACTTCTATCGATACATCGTCTATGGCAGGTGCATCTCCGGGATTGTAACGGAAACATAAGTGTCGGGTTTCTATATGTCCATCAAGCTTTTTCGCGTCATCATATTCTTCACTTGAAAGACGAATGGGTTCGCGAATCTCTCGCTCTGTTATGTCGTTAACCCTCTCTATATTGGTTCTCATTGTCTGGAGCGAGTTAATGGTAGTCAGGCAGTTCGACATGGAATTAATCATGCTGTTTAGGATACTCTGAAACAAAGCCATCGATCCAAGCGTGAAGCTTCCGTGCACGATAAAGTAAGCACCGATGAACAACTGCACTCCCTGGAGGGCAAAAGTGTGGATACCGGATACTGCGGAGCTTAGCGCATTCAATCGGAAGTTTATCATCTTGTTGACCATAAACTGCTCCTGGGAATTGTGCCATAAACTATAGAAAGATCGTTCCGCACCGGTTGACTTGATCGTATCGATCATGTTCATACCGTTTAAGACAGATGTGTTTAAGGCGTTGTTGGTTGTTATCATGCTTCTGGAGTTTATCGCGTATTGTTCCTGTATTCTGAGACTGACCAGAAGATTTACAACAACAATTACCAGACAGATGAATGCCATAGGTCGGTTGTAGCCTATAAGCGTAATGATGTATATAATTGTCATCAGCATATCTATCGCTCTAGGAACCAGAGATTTTATGATTGAATTATCGAGACGAAGGTTGTTGTCAATTCTGCCGATAAGCTCACCGGGGCTATATTGCTCAAAAAACTTCATGGGTTGAGCGAACATTTTTTTAAAGAGCACACTTCCTGACGAGGCCGAGATGTCTCTGCTGGCCTTGTTTACCAGTCGGGTCTTGAGAAATGCTGACGCGGTATGCATCCCCAGTAAGATCAGATACACTCCAAGCATGATATAACCGAACATGCGCGCAGAGGTATCTTTTGCACCTATATATGTGTCAAGTATATCCTTTTCGGTGTTGACCATCGCAAGACTGATGCAGACGCCGATGACCGTAAGGACAAGAAGTACTATCATGGATTTTCTTAAGGAAATTATTCTGTCCTTGATAAGACAGTATAAAGACTCAGGCTTGCCGCCTTCCTTAAAGGAGCTGTTTTTTTTGAATGAGATTGCCGTGCCTTTGTAGAGTTTTTTGAATTTTTCTATGGTAATTTTGTATTCTCCCTTGGCCGGATCCGAGATAACGACATAATTGCCCCTGATAGCTTTGATAATGGCATAATATCGTTTCTTCCAATGTATCATCAAAGGGAATTGCGCTTTGACAAGCTCGTCGAAGTCAAAGTGATGAATCTCTCCCTCGAGTCCATATTCTGCAGCAGCCTGTATAATCTGCTCCGGACTGGAGCCGTTACGCGAAGATACGCACACCTCTCGTATTTCCGAGAGGGGCACGTATTTTTTGTGGTAACCCAGCATCATGCAAAGCGCAGCGGCTCCGTTCTCTCCCGGCTGCATTTGTATAATAACAGGTATCTTCATTAACTATTCCTCAATTGTTCGTATTATTTCTTTACTTTCCTTTTTTTCTTTCTTTATCGAGTTTTTGCGCATCTTTTAGAGCATTAGGATTGATACTTATAATGGAATTAAGTTTTAATTTGCTGTCGTAAGCATTGATCCTGTCGATATACATCTGCGTAAGCTGCTTACTAGTGACATTTCCGGCCTCCATCTCATTTGTGAGTTCTGACACTGTCGCATCCATTATATCAATTGTGGTAAATAGATCCTTAAGCTGCTTTGTAGCGGTTACATTCTTCTTGAACTTATAGGCACTGCCGTTGGCTCCAACACTTGCAACAGGAGGCGCGCTCAGTTCAGTTTCATTTTGTACACCGCCCACTGACTGTGCAAATACAGGACTTCCAACAACCGCTGTGCCAAGACACATCGCAAGGATCAACACACGAATTCTTTTCATATAACGAAACCTCCCCGGTTTATTTAATATCTTTCATTATTAATAAATCCTAAAAAAGGCCGTTATCGTGTACCGGTTTGATATCGCCGATATCATGTTCTACACTGTCCCAATGCTCACAGAGCTTTCCGTCGCGAAGTCTGTACATATCAAAGACCTTGTTTACCATGCCGTTCTCAAGTGTACATTTGAAAAATACGACCACAAGATCATCCTCGCACACAATGTGATATATATCCATATGCGGCTTCATTGCAAGGAATTTCTCTGCGAACTTCTTAAAGCCTTCCTTCCCGGTTTCTGCATTAGGATTGTGCTGAATGTAATCGTCATCCATCATTTCATCAAGATTGGAAAGATCCCAATTGTTGAAGACCTCGTCATAAAATTTTAGTACCACTTCTTTGTTTGTCATGATAAAACCTCCGTTTTAAACTTCATAATATGCTTCAACAGATATCTTATCACAATCTTCTAAAGAGCACAAAACCTTTCCGGTCTCCACACTTTTTTCATATATTAAACTCTCGTATCAAATTTACGAATGGCATGGGCCGCCATGACCACAGGAAATACTTCCCCTGTGTTGTTGTCATATGTTGATTATGCTGTGCCGCAGCTAACGCCATCTCCGCTTCCATAATATCCCTTGCTTTTTCAGCCGAAACTTCCAATGCTTTCTTGTCGTCTTCACTCAGGACCAGTTCTTCTCCGTCGACATCAATAGTGCCTCTGTAGATGGCGCTGTAGACATAAGCAAGATTATCGAATCTACCCTCATACTACTCCCTTCCCAAGCGCATAAAACCCGGAATTTATCACCAGAAAATTAAGCACTGATAATTCATCTATAAATAAAAGCACATGAACTAAACTTATAAATCCGTTTAATTCATGTGCTTTCCTTAGCTGTATTACTATAATAGTAAATACAAAACATCCACTATATCTATCGGACAGAATTTCTTAAAATTTATACTAATTAATATTTTTTTTCCAATGTGCATAAACCTTAGTATTCTTATCCAGCATAACACGCCTGTAGGATTCTATCTTTTTACCGCCCATCCTTTCCGTGTACCATCCGACAAACTTGTATCCGTTTTTCTTAGGCTCTGGGAGTACTCCGTAAGCGGAGGTTTTCGCAACCTTCTTTGACTTGGTAGAAACCGTTCCGCCGTTAGGGTAAAAGGTGAGTTTTATTATCGTGACATTTTTTTTCTTGTCCATCCTTACAGGAAGTACTTTAATGAGTTTTCCGACTCCTTCAACATGCGACTGTCCGGTCTTTTTGTCTATCGTGTAGGTGTACATCGAAACATCATTGCACCAGTTTCCGTTAATAGTCTCGATCTTAACCTTCTTGTCGCTGTTTTTAACCTTTGTTACAAGCGCGTAGTGCCCACCCTCAAAATGAATGATATCACCCTTTTTGATCTTGTAGCTTCCTCCGGCATAAATGGTCTGCTTCCAGTCTTTGCCCTTCTCGTCCATGGCATTATACATGTCAAAACCGTCCAATACCTCCTCGGGAGTCCCGGCCATCAGGTAACACCATACGC
>CAJOQF010000079.1 GCA_905236295.1 uncultured Eubacterium sp.
CTCCGGGATCTTCCTTTCTTTTAAGCATAGAATGACATCATATCAGTTTATTCCGTGACAATCAATGAGATTAAAAATGGGTCAATTTACGTTGGCAGTAACAATAATATCCGAACTTAAAAAAAGCTACCCTCCATCATATGACGGGCGGTAGCTTTTTCTTCTTAAAATTCTTCGACTTCGGTGCTTACGCAACTTTTGAAATAAGTTCTTTATACCAATAGTAGGAATCTTTGGGGATGCGCTTCATGGAGCCGTCCCCATTGTTGTCCACATCTACATATATGAAACCGTAACGTTTGTCGATGTTACCGGTAGAAAGTGCCATGAGGTCGATAGCGCTCCAGGGAAGATAGCCCATCACGTCCACACCATCCTCGATAGCTTCTTTCATTGCGTCGATGTGAGCGGAAAGATAATCGATGCGATACTTGTCATGGATCTTGCCGTCTTCAACTTTATCGTAAGCACCGAGACCGTTTTCGACAATCATCATGGGAATATTGTACCTGTCGTACACGCGGTTCATGAAAATCCGCAACCCATCGGGGTCAATCTGCCACCCCCATTCGCTTTCCTTAAGATAAGGATTCTTCATCCCACCTGCAAGATTGCCCTTACTCTTTTCGGCATCTTTGTCAGTTCCGATACAGTTGGACATGTAGTAGCTGAATGCGTAAAAGTCAACCGTACCGTTCTTAAGTATTTCTTCGTCACCTTCTGCCATATCAATGTTTATACCATGTTCTTTGAAATATCTCTTACAATATGAAGGATACTTTCCACGTATCATAACATCTGAACAAAACATATTCTTCATCTGCTCTTCCTGCTGAGCCAAAAGAACGTCTTTTGGATTGCAGGTCAGCGGATAGTTCAGCATTGAAGCGATCATGCAGCCAATCTTGAAATCGCTTCGTATTGACTTGGCAATAGCTACAGTTTTGGCACTTGCTATTAACTGATTGTGAAGAGCTGCAAATCTAAGCTGCTCAGTATTCTTTTCATCGAATATTCCGGAAAAGATCCCGCCTGCAGTCATTATACCGAAGGGAACAATAAGGCAGTTGATTTCATTAAAGGTTATCCAATAATTTACCTTGTCCTTATATCTTAAAAACAGCGTCTTTGCATATTTCGTATAGTAGTCGATCATCTTCCTGTCTGCCCAGCCTTTCTCGGCAAGAGCAAACGGCGGCTCGTAGTGAGAAATCGTAACAACCGGCTCGATTCCATACTTTCTCAATTCATCGAAAACCTTGTCATAAAAAGCCAGACCTGCTTCGTTCGGTTCCTCTTCCATTCCGGTCGGGAAAATCCTGGTCCATGCAATCGACATACGAAAAGCATTTATTCCCATCTGTCCGAGAAGTCTGATGTCCTCTTTGTAGTGGTGGTAGAAATCCACAGCGTTGTGAGAGCTGTAATAGTAACCGTCCAAAACCCCGTCGGTTTCTTTTCGCATGGTTTCGGTCTGAGCAAGGACATCCACTACACTGGTGCCCTTGCCATCCTCGTTCCAACCGCCCTCCATCTGGTTCGCAGCCGTAGATGCGCCCCACAAGAATTTATTATCCAACATAGATCAAAGCCTCGCTTCCAGTGACGTTTGAATTGGTGTTTGCAGAAATCTTTTCATAGTCTGCTGCATTTGTAACTAAAATAGGAGTTGTGATATCATAGCCGGCCTTCTTGATTCCGTTGATATCGAAACGGATAAGAGTATCGCCGCGCTTTATTGTATCGTTTTGTTTTACCATTACTTCAAAGTACTTGCCGCCAAGCTCCACAGTATCCATTCCGATGTGGATCATGAGTTCAAGTCCGTCAGTTCTCTTCAACCCGATGGCGTGCCCTGTGGGGAAGATTGCTTCTACTGTTCCGTCGAAAGGAGCTACAACCTCACCTTTTTCGGGAATGATAGCGCAGCCTTCACCAAGTGCGCCTGTTGAAAAAGCCTCATCCTTTACTTCTGAAAGTGCTACAACCTTTCCTTCAATAGGAGCAAGGATTTCGTTGTCTGCGATTTCGATTTCTGTTTCTTCAACTTCATCTTCCTTGAATCCGAGAACCCATGCAATTGCAAATGTTACTGCAAAGGATACCGGAACAGTTACTACAGCCCAGATAAATGAACTTCCGTCTCCACCTGCGAAAATAGGAAGCGAAAGAATGCTGGGTGCTACAAATGAGTAAGCGGTAACGCCGCAAAGTCCTGCAAAACATCCGCCGATGAGTGAACCGAGAAGTACAGCTACGAAAGGACGCTTATACTTTAAGTTGACACCGTACAAAGCAGGTTCGGTAATACCGAATAGCGCTGAAATAGTTGCTGATATTGCTGTACCCTTTGTCTTTTTATTTTTAGAACGGACAGCTACTGCTGCTGCAGCGCCACCTTCAGCGATGTTTGCAACCAGACCACTGGGTACGAGTACGGGATCAAAACCCTGCATTGCGAACATCTGGATCATAAGAGGTATAAGTGCGTTGTGCATACCTGTGAGTACGAGAATCGGGAAAATTGCTGCATTGATACCAACTGCGATCCATCCCCACTTATTCATCACATCACAGAAGCCCTGGAAATAGTCGCCCATGATGCTACCGATAGGTCCGATAACTACAAGCATGATGGGTGCTGTAACAAGGAGTGTAAGCATTGGACGAAGGAAGACCTTCACCATGTTGGGGCAAACCTTTTCAAAGAAGTTGTTTACATACTTCATCAACCATACCGAAAGGATTACCGGAAGTGCCTGTGCACTGTAGCTTACCAGTTTAACGGGAGCTGAAAGAAAATGTGTGTAAGCTGCGCCGTCTACTGCCATAGCCGTAAAGTTAGGATGCAACAGGATAGCACCGAGTGCCATTCCAAGGAATGCATCTGTGTCCATTTTCTTTGCAGCAGTGTAACCTACGAATATCGGCAGGAAGTAATATACGGAATCGCCGATAAAGTTAAGTATCTGATATGTGCTTGATGTGTCTTTTAAGACACCAAAATTTAAAAGTACGGCTAACAAAACCTTTATCATTCCGCAGCCTGCGATAAGAGGGATGATAGGTGTAAAGCAGCTTATAAATACATCGAGTACGCCATTTGCCATATCCTTGAAACTCTTAGGCTTCTTATCTTCGGATACTGCGCTACCCTCGCCGATCATGGGAAGGATTTCTTTGTATACCTTGTCTACTTCGGTTCCGATTATAACCTGGAACTGACCTCCGGCATTTTTCACTGACATCACGCCGTCGATTTTTTCGATTGCATTTGCATTGGCCTTGCTGTCATCAGCCAACGAAAACCTTAGTCTTGTGTAACAATGTGAAAGACTTTTCACATTATCCTTACCTCCCACTTTGGCAAGGATTTCCTGTCCTGTTTTTTTGTAATCCATTTTTGCCTCCTAGCTGTTTGCGTTGTTGCTATGGCATTATAATACTAGGAATCTTCGTATGTTTCTCATGTATAATTGTCAGGATATTCAAAAATATTTGATATAAATTGTCTCTATTTGCATTTTTGACATAATATATCAAAAATTAATTCACATAAATTGATATACACTGTTTTAGAGGATATATATAATATGTATATGCCGGATTTCATTGGGTGCAAGCGATACATTGATTTCAATCGAACCGTCATCGACTGTCATTTGGTTCAGTTCCATTTTGGGAATTGATATATGCCTTATATAATCGATTTCTGTTTCACTTATCTGAATATCTTTGTCCGAAGACATACTTTGCATTGTGTCATATACACTTCCGCGACTTTCATTTACAATTCTTTCTTTTATTAGATACTTTCCGTTTGCAACATTCTTTAACGTAAATTTCAGATTAAGAATTTCGAGGTCATCAAAGAAACTCACCGTATCCTTGTGATCGAATCTGCCCTCAGTCAGGTAGTACCTGTGATTTAATCTTTTGCAGTTGTGACATAAGACCAGATAGTTTCCGGTTCCTGATGCAGTGATGATGGATGACTCATTTTTTACCAAAAATTCTTTTCCGAGCCTGTTAAAAAAATTAAGTGCATAGTACGTGGGTTTCAACAGTCCATGCTTTGTCACCATCCCGTTTGCACCGAATAAAAAACCCGACCGTTCGCAATCTTTATTCAAAAGATCTAAAGGTGTGCCGTAGGAAATGGCGTCCGCTACACCGTAGCAGTCGATAATGGTTTTGACAAGAAAGGCTCCTCCATAACATGTATCATTCAAAGGATTCATATCACTCCAAAGCTGTCCGCAGTCAGACAAGTAAACCTTTGGCGGCGTTATCCCACATTCATCCGCTATCCGCTTTATCATATTCAAGCGGTTGACAATAAAATTGGCATCCATGGAACAACGGACCGTAAGGTTTTCGTCGCGTCCCGAGATCAATAACGGAATCGCAGAAAACGTCATAACAGACATCTCCAAATTGTTTACCGCTATATAATCAATAAAAAAGCGGATACCTTCTTCATTTCCAAGCGAAAGATTAGGTCCGCACAAGGCGTCCCTCAAGCCAAATTCAGAAAGGAGTATTTCAAGTTTTTTGACAGCCGAAAAATATCCCGCACATTTTTCCGTATCGAATTGCGTATCATATTTAAGCTCAAGGCGCCACTTTCTCACTCTCTCAACACTGTAGCGATTTGAAAAGAAGGATAGCATGTCTTTTAAGTACTTATATATTCGCCGATTACTTTGCAGCGTTCTGTAATCCAAAAGAAGCCATATTGAAAAATCCAGCTTTACCAAGGCCGAAAAAATCCGTTCCTCTTTGAAGAACGAGTAATCCGAAGTATCGTAATCACTCGGCATATTGACGGGAACCCTGACATATTTCATCTTCAGTTCATTTTGCAAAGCTATGAGCTGACTCTTGGCGTCGGAGTCGTTGAATCCGGAAATATCTCCGAGATTTAGTATACTCCTCCAATAATAATTCAAAGGTTCGCTCTCCGTGACATCAACCTCATATTCTCTGACATTATGGTCGGACGAATAAAATTCCCCCTGTGTCATTACAGCAAGTAGTTCCTGTTCGTTAAGCTTGGCTGAGTCGTTATCCTTATTATCGCTATGTAATTCTTTGCGATATTCGCTAGGTGTTTTTCCATATTCATTTTTGAAATACCGGATAAAAGAATTAATGTTCGGGAAGCCATTGTCCATTGCTATACGAAGCAAAGTTTTGTCGGAATTCTTAAGTTCATAGACTGCGTTTTTGAGCCTCACACTCATAAGATATTTATGGAAACCCATATTTACGGACTCTTTGAAAAAACGCGAAAAATATTCCTTGCTTATTCCAAAATGGTCGCTTATCTCCTCAAGAGACAGACTGTCCTTGTAATTCATTTCTATGTATCTAAGAATAGCTTCGCTTCTGTCGTCGCCACCGTCATTATAACTTGTAACAGAAAAGCTACTGACAAGCAGGATTGCAATCTCCATTTCCAGCTTCTTGATCTCTGCTGTGCTGTAGATATTGTTTTCGTAGGAAATTGCAACAAGCCTGGACAGCTTATTTCGCAAAAGCACATAGTCGTCGTTTTCATCGTCCGCGGAATTGCAGAAAAAGGTAAAACCTGCGCCGTTGAATATTTGAGAAAAATCAAACCGGTCAATTTCAAACACTATAAAAAGTGCATCCTGACTGGTTGATAGTAAGATATTATTTTGAGGTGTTATCAGGAGTATATCCTCAGATTCCAGCTTGTAAAGCCTGTCCTCGATATCTACGGTCAGTGTACCTGACAGGTTGTAGATAATGTATATACTTCTGAAATTATCCAATGAGAGGTTATTTTTGTATGCGCCAAATTGTATCATAAGAACTGTTTCCTACCTTTTCCTTTATCAATTCATCCCTGCCTGATGTGAATTTACCTTTTCGCCGTTGCGGGCATCACGCTGACTCTTAAATTTCTCCATTTGGGCTTTGTGATCACAGTTGTCTCTGCCCTGCTTACTCTCTTTTCTCCTAAACCTTTCATCATCTATTTTATAACCACCCACATACCATCTCTCTTAGATCCAACACGCTCTATTTTTCCTTTTTTCTGTAGGCTAACAAACGCTCGTTCAATTGTTCTTTTTGTCACGCCGACAATACTA